>JAZQWT010000065.1:0-20160 GCA_045632485.1 Acutalibacteraceae bacterium | reverse complement strand
TGTTCACCGTCATTATACTGAGGTGCACCGCAAAAACCTAAAGGATAAATCTGATAAATTACGCTTTCATTAAACCACATATTGTCACCTTAAATCATATTCAGCCACTCTATGAGTGGCTGAAGTTTTATTTTTATTTATGCTTATAAACTTTTACATAGTCTACAATAAATTCTGCAGTTTCGCCTTCTTTAAGGCTTATGGGACCTGTGCCGTGGCGGTCTGCATACGCTACACCATTCTGACCTGCAATTTCACAGGACAGAATAAGATATTCAGGATTCTGACATACTCCGCCTTTTGTGAGTCTGCCCGTTTCTTTGCCGTTAATGTAGAAAATGTATTCTTCAGGAGTCCATTCCACACCATAGGTGTTATATTCCTCGTAAGGATTATTTGCGAAGAATTTGCCGATTGAATCGCCCTGATGCATTCCGTCGTATCCGTCAAAGTGGATTCCGCTTATAACACAGTCGCCGGCACCCCACCATTCATCTTTATAATACATTGATTCAAAGACATCTACTTCTGTGCCGTCCTGTCCTGAACCGTCCTGATTGTAAACTCCGCTGTTCATCATCCAGAAAGCAGCCCACATACCTGTTGATTTCGGGAGGATTGCACGGCATTCATAATATCCGTAAAGGAAATCAACCTTGCCCTGTGTTGCAATCATACCTGTATAATACCCTGTACCGTATTCATCCGGAGAGCCGAAGGTTTCACCCTCAAGAGGAGTTGATTTATACTCTGTTGAAATGACAAGGCTGCCGTCGCGGACGTCAATCATATCTTTGTGCCAGTAACCGCCCTTACGGATGGGCCCCCAATGGAGAGATTCAACCGACTGGTTATCGTTCCATTTTGTTGTGTCGAGGCTTTCACCATCAAATTCATCTTCCCAGAAAAGCTCAAATCTGTCTTCAAGCTGTAAATCCTGACCTTTGGCAAGTTTCGGCAAATCAAGAAGGTCGGGGAGTGTGGTGGAAAAGAACATTAAAATTGCAATAAAAAAACGTAAAATCTGTGCAGCCAAGTTGAGCACCTCCTATTTTTTGTATATTATAACCTATATGTTATGCTTTGTCAAAGAATTGAATTAAACAGCAAATAAAACATTAAGGTTGCGTATTTCAGAATCTTTTATTGAATTATTGACAGAATATGCCTGACGCTCAAGGTCTGTTGAAGTCAGCTTTGTAAGTTGTTGAAACAACAGTTCATCTTTTACGCAGGTAATAATTTTTTCTATTTTTTCCTGCTTTATATTTACTTCTGCAGGAGTGTTGGGGGAGGAAATAAGATATTCAAGTTCATTATAAAGTTCAGATAGTTTTTCTGATTTTTTCAATGCATGAAAAGCCCATTTGTAATAGGGCATATACTTTTTGTTGAGAAGAAATATTACCTTAAGAGAAGCATTGACAAACTCTGTAATACACAGTTGTGCTGCGGCAGTTTCGCCTCTTTTTATAAGGCGGGGATAATTATATTGTCCTGATTGATTCATCAGCAGAAGGTTTCCGGCAAGTTTTTTCAGCCTTACATCTTCGGGCAGATAAGAAAGTTTTTTTCTTATCTCAGTTATTATTCCCGGATTGTCGCAGAAAATTTTTCCGCCGGTCGCTTCCAGAAGATACTGTTCAGAAATATAAAACCAACCCATTGTGGGGATTTTACCGTTTTTATCGCCTGTCTTCTGCTCAAAAAAATCAGATATTCTGATTACTCCGTGACGGTTTCCGCCGACGGGGCTCAGTTTGCTGCGTTTAAACCCCAGAAATTCTTCAGGGAGTTTTGCATATGCACGCTCCAGTCGGAATTCAGTTTTTGAGTCAATAATATTTTCGTCAGGAATAAAAATACAGAATCCCGGCTCGAAATCATGGTCATGAGATATCTCGTCATCGTATCCTAAACATTCGGAGCCGCTTCCGACAAGGCCGAATGCCAGATATTTTTCAATTTCAGAAAAGTTCTCTTTTATAAGTTTTTGTCCGTATTCCTCATAAAATTTTTCAGCAAGTTCAAGACCTTTCATAAATGTTATTTGCCCTTTCACTCAATTCTTTTTTGTAAAGAAAATATCCGAAATAACCGAATACAGAGGCGCATTTTTCACAGACAAAAGCATAATAACCGTCTTTCTTCGGATATTCATCTAAAATTTTCATTGCTTTTTCCACATATTCTCTTACAAACTCTTCACTTTCCACTGAACCGATTTCTGCTTCTTTTGCACTTGCAATATTAAGGTAAGTTATGGCGACCTCAAGCATACCGTCTTCATGTTTTTCCATAACGGATATGGCTTTGTTATATAAGTTATATGCTTCTTCAAATCTTTTAAGGTCAACAAAAGTAAGAGCCATATTATTATAAAGCCCGCCAAAACGCTTGTCATCATACGGTAAATTTTTTTCATAAATGTTTTTTGCTTTTTCAAAAAGGGGAAGTGATTTGCCGGCATTGCCGAAAGCTTTATATACGGTTGCACAGTTGAGAAAGGTTGTGGCAGCCCCTACATTGTTTTCTATACCCATTTCATCTATCAGATCAAGGGCAGCTTTTACTGCGTTCAATGCATCTGCTTCGCGTGAAAGTTTGCGATAAAGTCCTGCTAATTCATTTCTGATAAGTAACATACAACGTTTATCGTTTAAAATTTCAGCTTCATCAAGCCAGTATAAAAGATGTTTTTCAGCAGAGTCATAGTCATTTCTGCCAAGAAGCTCATCAAGCTTTTCTATTATGCGGTCAGTTGAAATGTTTGCTTTTGCCATACAATCACCTCGTTGGAAAGTGTGTTTTAATTATATCATATCCGTATGTTCATCGCAATAACATAATAAAAAACATATCACATATGTCTGATATCAGGTGAAAAGGAAAATTATTAAATTTTTATCAAAGTCTGTAAAATGTACTTGCTATTTTGCAAAAATCGAGTTATAATGTATGAGCAGAGCATATGTTTGCTCTATCAAAAACAATTTTGGAGGAAGATTAGAGATGAAAAAATTATTAGCAATGCTTATGGCAGGCGTAATGCTTCTTTCATTTGCAGCTTGTGGCGGCAAAGGTGAAGAAGAAACAACAGCAGCTCCCGAAGAAACAACTGTAGCTCAGGACGTTGCAGGTGAAGCAGAAAGCGAAGAAGCTACTGAAGAAGCTGAAGAAGTTACTGAAGAAGCTACTGAAGAAGGCGAAACTGAAGCTGAAGAAGAAAAAGACGATAAAGAAGATAAAGAAGATGCTAAAGATGACAAAGAAGATGCTAAAGACGAAGGCGAAAAGAAACCTTCATCAAAAGCTGAAATCGTTGCATACTTCAATAAAGCTGTTAACGGCGTAAAAACAGGCGCAAAGAAAGTTAACCAGAAATCAATTGTAAACTACCTTGCAGAACCCACAACAATCGGCGATGGTCTCAAAGGTATTTACAAAATGCTTGGCGGAGATAGCTGGCTTGACAAAACTCTCCAGAAGAACAGCACAGGTGCTGCTACATACACAGGCGCAGATATTAAAAAGAATTTCCCTGTTGAAAAGGAATCATGGGCAAGTAAGCTTACAGCTGATGACGTTATTTCTGCAACATGCACAGAATCAAACGGTGTTTATACAATCGTAATTAAAACTAAAGCAGATGCAAAAACAACTTCAGTTCAGCACGGACAGGGTCACAACCCCAAAGTGTTCAGTGTTGTTCTTCCCGCTACAATCAATGAAAACATCCCCGGTCCTGCAGCAGGTATCACAGGTGAGGTAGCAATGAACTATCCCTCAGGTACAGCAACTATCAAAGTTGACGTAGCAACAGGTCATGTTATTGAAGCTGTTTACGATGCACACTGGACAATCAACTTCGATAAGATGAACACAAGTCTTCCCTTCGCAACAAAATTCACATACACAATCGATTGGTAAGAGATTTTTAAATTCCAGATACGGCAATTCTCCGGAATTGCCTTATTTTTTTGCTCAAATTGTAAATTTATTAAAAAAGACTTGCATATATTTGAAATTCAGTTTATAATATCATAGTATAGTTTTGGAAAAGAAAGGAAAGTTAAAATGCTTTTAAACACATTCAAAATGGCTCTTGACACAGCGCAGAGCGGTCTCACATCAAACAAATTTCTTCCTCTTCTTCTTATCGGTGGTATGTTTGTTGTAACATATTTCATTTCAATCAGACCCCAGAAGAAAAAACAGAAAGAAGAACAGCAGCTCCGTGAAAACCTTCAGATTGGTGATGAAATCACAACAATCGGCGGTATCATGGGCAGAATCGTAACAATCAAAGAAGATTCTATCATCATTGAAACAGGTGCTGACAGAGTTAAGATGAGAGTTATGCGTTGGGCTGTGCAGACAAACAATACTGCTACAGAAAAGCTTAAAGCTGAAAGAGAAGCTGCTAAAGCTGCTCAGGATGAAGCAAAGCAGGCAAGAATCGAAGAAGCAAAAAGCAGAAAAAGCAAAAAAAGCGAAGACGACCAGTAAGCATAAAATGTGAAAAACCTCCATATCTATCTATTGATAGAATGGAGGTATTTTTATGCCAAAAAACAGAAAAAAACGCAAAGCATCAACAGAAAAGAATGATCCTCGCAAAACATTTATTCAGAGACTTATCAGGGGAGGAATATATTCATCTCTGATATTTTTTGCATTGCTTTTTATTCTCGCAATGTGTATCGTGAAAACAAATATTTCGGATTCAATGCAGAATATTTTTGTATTCTTTTTTGCATTGCTTGCATCTTTTTTCGGAGCATTTATTTCTCTGCGGAAAACGCAGGAAAAAGGACTTTTATCAGGACTTCTTGTCGGTTTTGTCGTGATTGTTTTTTCATGCCTCGTGTTGCTTGCCACGGTGCGTAATTTAGGGGCAAGGACACTTATTATGTCTGCGCTGATGTTACTGGGTGGTGCTTTGGGCGGAATAGTTGCGGTAAACAAGTAGAATCAATCAAAGACAAAAAGAAAAGGCTATCGGCGTTTACCGATAGCCTTTTGTGTTAAATTAATTTATGCTTTTTTCTTTGTAACCTGTTTCATGACAAAGAGGTATGCTACTGTAAGCACTGTACCGATGGGGAGAAGAATCCAGGCATTCTGAACGAAGCCTGCAGCTACATACATAACGAAAGAAAGTACTGCCACAGAAATTGAATAGGGAAGCTGTGTTGAAACGTGGTTAAGGTGGTTACATTTTGCACCTGCAGATGACATGATAGTTGTATCTGAGATAGGTGAGCAATGGTCGCCGCAAACAGCACCTGCAAGACATGCTGAGATGCCGATGATGAGGATTGTTGAATCTGCAGGGAACATAGCCTGAACGATGGGAATGAGGATACCGAATGTACCCCATGATGTACCTGTTGCAAATGAAAGTCCGCAAGCAACGAGGAAGATGATAGCAGGAAGGAAGTTTTTGAGGCTTTCTGCTGCGTTCATCATAAGTCCTTCAACATAAACGTCTGCACCGAGGAGACCTGTCATATTTTTAAGAGATGTTGCAAGAGTAAGAATCATAATTGCAGGTACCATTGCGATGAAGCCCTGAGGAATACAAGCCATTGCTTCTTTGAAAGAAACAAGACGTCTGCAGATAAGATATACAACAAGAAGAACAAGTGTAATAATACCGCCCCAGGGAAGAGCTACAGTTGCATCTGTGTTACCGAAAGCATCGATGAAGTTAGCACCGTCTAAAATGCCGCCTTTGTAAACAAGAGCGAAAACGCAGATAGCAATAAGAGCAAGAACGGGAAGAATAAGGTCAATAACTTTACCTTTGGAGTTGCCTTCACTCATTTCTTCGCCTTTCTGAATGTCGTCCTGGCCTGATGTGAAGAGGTCACCGTTTACCTGTGCATTGTATTCATGAAGTTTCATAGGACCGAAGTCAAATTTCATAAGAACAATAGCGATAATGAATACGAATGTAAGGAGTGAATAGAAGTTGTAGGGGATAGCTTTGATGAAAAGCTGGAGACCCTGACCTTCTGCTGTGTATTCGGAAACTGCAGCTGCCCATGAAGAGATGGGAGCGATCATACAAACAGGTGCTGCTGTAGCATCGATTAAGTATGCAAGTTTTGAACGTGAAATCTTGTGAGAATCTGTAACGGGAAGCATAACTGAACCAACTGTAAGGCAGTTGAAATAGTCATCGATAAAGATAAGCACACCGAGAACGAATGTTGCAATCATTGCGCCTGTTCTTGATTTGATATTCTTTGTAGCCCATCTGCCGAATGCAGCTGAACCGCCGGCTTTGTTAACGAGAGCAACGATAATGCCAAGAATAACAAGGAACAGGAAGATACCTGCTGTGTCTGAAACAGCGGAAATAAGACCGCCTTCAACAGCGTTATCTACAATTGCGAGAGGTTTGAAGTTTGCAGCGAGCATCGCGCCGGCAATAACACCAATGAAAAGAGAAGAATAAACTTCTTTTGTAATAAGTGCAAGACCGATAGCAATAACCGGAGGAATAAGTGCCCAGAATGTTGAATAGAAATTACTTGTAGGTTCTCCACCGTCAGTTGCAAAAGCAACAACTGTCATTGTGCCGAGCATAAGTACGGAAGCAATGATAACGGTAAGAATCTTCTTGGTTGTGGGGTTTTTCATTGTTACCTTTCCTTTCATAAAAAGATTTTAATAATAAAAACAGACAGACCGTATGAGTCTGTCTGCGAATTCAAAATACCATAACAATTATTAATTAACGGTTGTTCGAAAACTATGACAGCACTCCATGAAAATCATGACAGTATATTACATATTCTGCAATATCCCAGCACCGCTTCAAAGGGCAGTTTCTGCGGTACTTCGGCAACGGCTCTCACAAAACACATCAATTTACCCTGTGAAATGAATTTTGCAGTAGCAATTGCGCCTCGATCAATTGTTTTACATTTCGATTATATAATATATTCGTCATGTTGTCAAACTTTTTTACAAATTTCTTAACAATTTATTCTTATTTTCTTCTTCTTGTTGACAATGTTTCTTCCTGAGTGTTAAACTACTTGTATAAAACTAAAAAGAAGGTAATAAAAATGAAAAAAACATTTAAAACAACAGCCTTTATTTTTTCGCTGATTATACTTTTTTCAACAATCGCTTTTGCAGAATCAGGCTATGCCCATACAGAAGAAGATTTACTTCTTTTCGCACCAAAATGGGAACAGATTCAGAAAGATGATACAGTCATTTCTCTTACTCCGGGTAAAACTGCAGGAGAAATGAATTTCTGCTGGCTTTCTTCTACAGAAAATGAAAAATTCTTCATTTCAGAAAATGAAGAAATGCTTGACAAAAAAGAAATTACTGTTGAACAGAAAGCTGCTTTTGACGGTCTTATTTCAAATAACGTAACTGCAACAGGCCTTGAAGAAGGTAAAAATTACTTTTACACATACACAGAAAACGGTGTGATGAGCAGTGCAGAAAAAATTAAAATTCAGCCTCAGGAAAAATTCACCGTGCTTTTCATTTCTGACGCACAGATAGGCCGTTCAGGTGATGAAAATCTCGAAGAAGTGCTTATTCGTGATACCTGCGGATGGAATTACACAGTTGACAAAATGGTGAAAGCATATCCCGATGCTGCTTTTTTTATTTCAGGTGGTGACCAATTCCAGTCTGAAGACAGCTTGGTGCAGATGAAAGCTTATCTTTCTCCTGAAGAACTTCGTTCGATTCCTGTGGCAAACACAATCGGCAATCATGACAGTGATGCAACTCTTTATGGTGACATTTTCAATAACCCCAACGAAGTAAAAGAAATTTTCAGATCTAAAGCGGGCACAGGATATTTTTACACATACGGAGATGCTCTTTTTATTACAATCAACTCTGAAAATACAATGCCTTCAGATACAGCAAAAGTTATCAGAACAGCAGTGAATGCTCACCCTGATAAAAAGTGGAGAATTGTTACAATGCATCGCAACCCATATTCTGCATCTCTCGACGATAAAGAATTTTCTGAAGAAAGAGTACTTTTCTCTTCAATCTATGATTGCTATGATATTGACCTTGTTTTAAGCGGACACGACCATCTTTATTCCCGTACAAAGGTTATGTATGGCGGAAAAGAAGCAGAAGAAGGAACGGTTTATCTGCAGACGTCATCTGCTTCGGGAAGTAATTATGACCCTCTCCCTGAAGAAACAGCCTCTTTTATTGTTTCGGCTTTCGATACAAGAGTACCTACCTTTACAGCTCTCGAGTTCACAGAAAGCGGTCTTGAAATTTCAACATACAGAACCGATACTGATGAAGTAATTGATACCTTTAAGGTTGAAGATAATGCTTCTGATTCAAAGGCAATTTTCTTTACTGTTATTTTTTCGATTTTCAGAACACTGTTTTCTATGATTTAAAAATATAAATAATACAAAGAAAACCTCGCAAGGATTCCTTGCGAGGTTTTAAAATTATGTTTATAAAATAACAGGCAATTAAATTATACGATACCCTGTGCCATCATTGCTTCAGCAACTTTAAGGAAGCCTGCAATGTTTGCACCTGCGATGAGGTTATCTTTGTTGCCGTATTTTTCAGCTGCATCTGCACAAGCGTTGAAGATGTTAACCATAATACCGTGAAGTTTTTCATCAACTTCTTCTCTTGACCATGAAAGACGCATGCTGTTCTGGCTCATTTCGAGAGCTGAAACTGCAACACCGCCAGCGTTAACTGCTTTTGAAGGAGCAACTACTACGCCGTTTTCGCAAAGATACTTAACTGCTTCGTCAGTTGTGGGCATATTTGAAACTTCGATGTAGTATTTAACACCGTTTGCAACGATTTTCTTAGCATCGTCAATCTGAACTTCGTTCTGTGTTGCGCAAGGCATAATAACGTCTGCTTTAACACCCCAGGGTTTTTCGCCGGGGAAGTATTCAGCACCGAATTTGATTGCGTAATCTTCTACCTTGTCGCGGCCTGATGAACGCATTTCAAGCATATAAGCTGCTTTTTCTTCTGTGATGCCGTCTTTGTCGTAAACATAGCCGTCGGGACCTGAAATTGTAAGAACTTTACCGCCGAGCTGATTGATTTTAAGAGCTGCGCCCCAAGCAACGTTACCGAAACCTGAAAGTGCGAATGTTTTACCTTTGATATCTTCGCCCCATTTTTTGAGAACTTCGTTACAGAAGTAAACTGCACCGAAACCTGTTGCTTCAGGACGGATAAGGCTGCCGCCGTAAGAAATGCCTTTACCTGTAAGAACAGCATTTTCAAAGTTGTTGCAAACTCTCTTGTACTGACCGAAAAGGTAACCGATTTCTCTTGCACCAACGCCGATGTCACCTGCGGGAACGTCAACGTGTGAGCCGATGTGACGTGAAAGCTCTGTCATAAAGCTCTGGCAGAATCTCATAACTTCAGCGTCTGACTTGCCTCTGGGGTCAAAGTCAGAACCACCTTTACCGCCACCGATGGGGAGTCCTGTAAGTGAGTTTTTGAAAATCTGTTCAAAGCCAAGGAATTTGATGATACCTTCGTAAACTGAAGGATGGAAACGAAGACCACCTTTGTAAGGACCGATAGCACTGTTGAACTGAACTCTGAAGCCGCGGTTAACCTGAACTTTACCGTTGTCATCTACCCACGGAACGCGGAATTTGATGATTCTTTCGGGTTCTACAATTCTTTCAACAAGGTTTGCTTCTACATATTCGGGATGAGCTTCGATAACGGGTTCGATTGATTCGAGAACTTCTTTAACTGCCTGATGGAATTCCGGTTCACCGGGATTTCTCTTTTTCATGTTCTCGTAAACATTTGACAAATATTCGTTCATTGTTGTTTACTCCTTTTCCGCTGAAAATATCAACAAAAAACACATCTTCAGCAATAAAATTATTTCACGCTACATTGTATTATTGAAATGTTAAAAAAATGTTGCAGAAAAATTACTGTTTTGTGAACAATGAATTTTTCTGCAACGAAACTTTCAAATTTTCAAAAGGGGAAAGAGGCTTTTTCTTGTTATGTTTTTAACAGATGAATCCGCCCTTCTTCCACAATTAAGTAGAATATTTCAAAAATTATTCTTCAGCATTAGCTTTAGCTTCTTCAATAACTTTCTGAGCAATATTTGCAGGTGCATCTTCATATCTTGCAAATTCGATTGAGAAGTATCCCTTACCGTGAGTTACTGAACGGAGGATTGTAGCAAAGTCACCCATTTCGCTCATAGGAACATCAGCAATGATTTCGCTCATCTTCGGCTCTTCAGCAGGTCCCATACCGAGAACACGGCCTCTGCGCTTTGTGATATCGCTCATAATATCGCCCATCTTACGGTCCTGCATATATGCTTTGAGTGTGCCGATAGGTTCCTGAATTGTTGCCTGTGCGTTGGGCATAGCATTTTTGAATGCAAGGCTTGCTGCAGTTTTGAATGCCATTTCAGATGAGTCAACGGGATGGTAAGATCCATCGTAAAGAACGGCTTTAACGCCAACCATAGGATATCCTGCAAGGAAACCGCGAGCAACACTTTCTCTGAGTCCTTTTTCAACTGCAGGGAAGTAGTTTTTGGGAACAGAACCGCCTACAACTTCGTTGTCAAACACAAGATCCATTTCTTCGCAGGGTTCAAAACGAATCCAAACATCACCGAACTGACCATGACCGCCTGACTGTTTCTTATGACGGCCCTGTGCTTCAACGGTTTTACGGATTGTTTCTCTGTATGCAACTCTGGGGTTAGCAAGGTCAATTTCAACGCCCATTTTGTTAAGCTTTGAAACAACAACGTCAAGGTGCTGTTCACCGAGACCTGCAATAATCTGTTCTCTTGTTTCGTTATCTGTATAGAACTTGATAACAGGGTCTTCATGCATAATCTTTGTCATGCTTGCTGCAACTTTTTCTTCTTCGCCCTTCTTGCGGACTTTAACTGCTCTCTGGAGACAAGCTTCGGGGAATTTAAGACCGTCAAGGAATAAAACTTTCTTCTGTTTGCAGAGTGTGTTACCTGTTCTGAAGCCGCCGAGTTTTGCGATAACGCCGATATCACCTGCAGGGATACAAGCTGTTTCTTCCTGTTTTGAACCTTTGACAAAAATGATTTTGCCCATTTTTTCAAGCTGTTCTTTATTTGCGTTGTAGGGCTGTACGTCAGGAGTGATTTTACCGCTTACAACCTTGAAGTAAGACATTTTACCAACATAGGGGTCAGCAACTGTTTTAAAGCAGATAGCTGCAAGATCACCGTTTTCATCACATGCAAGTTCAACTTCGTTACCGTCAGCATCTTTTGCAATTTCACCTGCTGCTTTCTTAGCAGAGGGTACATCGTAAACCATTGCGTCAAGAACAAGGTCAACAGCTTCCATATTGTAACCTGAGCAACCGTAAACAGGGATAACGTCACCTGCTGCAACGCCTGTGCTGAGACCGCGAACGATTTCAGCCATTGTGAATTCTTCGCCTTCGAAGAATTTTTCCATAAGTTCATCGTCTGCAGTAGCAACTGATTCGATGAAAGCTTCTCTCATAGAAGTGATGGTGTCATCAGCAGGAACATCAACCTGAGTTGCAACACCGTTATTATATGTATAAGCTTTGTTTGTAATGAAGCTTACATAACATTTAACTTTGTCGTTTTCATAATAAGGAACAACAACGGGGCAGATTTTTGTGCCGTATTCTTCTTTAAGAGCGTCAATTGTTTTGTAGTAATCTGTATTTTCAGCATCGCATTTTGTAATGGCAATGATTTTACTGATGCCTCTCTTCGTTGCAGCTTTGTAAGCTTTTTCAGCACCAACGTCAAGAGCTGAACCTGCTGCTGTAACGATAAGAGCACAGTCAGCGGCACGCATACCTTCGCTCATAGCTCCGGCAAAGTCAAAGAAGCCGGGAGTGTCGAGAATGTTAATTTTTGTATCTTTCCATTCTACTGCTGCCATAGCAAGAGAAACAGAAGTCTTTCTTCTTTTTTCTTCTGCGTCAAAATCAAGAACTGTATTTCCGTCAGCAACACGACCAAGTCTGTCAGTTGCTTTTGTAAGATAAAGCATTGCTTCACAAAGAGAAGTTTTTCCTCGTCCGCCGTGACCGGCAACTACAATATTACGAATGTTTTCAGCATTATAGGCTTTCACCTAAAATTCCTCCTTATGTATACTGTTTTGCTGCGTGCTCAAATTTTACTCTGCAGCCGTAATACTCGTTCATTATATCACGCGTTTTGGAAAATTTCAATAATTTATTTCAAAAAAACTGAAAATTTTTATATATATTCTGCAATAATGCACAAAAATCATATAAAAATACTGTTTTAACGATAAAAAATTGACTTCCCGTTTGCTGTGTGATATATTTTTTTCAAGAGGTGATTTGTATGAAAACAATAAAAAAAGGTGTACTCTTTGATATGATAAAGCAGGTGCCCCGTTTTCTTGTTACGGATGTGATGAATATAGAAGAATGGACCGCAACAGAGGGGATTCATTCTGATTATGGTGTTTTTGAAAAATGGGAAAACACAAAAACAATCAAAAAACTCGGGGATGAGTGGAAAACAGGTTATCACAGGACGACATGGTTTGAAGCGGATGTTGTAATTTCTGAAAATTTTCTGAATAAAAAGCTTTACCTTGAAATTGATTTCGGCGGCGAAGCTTTAGTCAGAATTGACGGTAAAATAGTTGGTGCCGTAAGCTCGGGAATGAAATTCGGTTGGGTTAACCGTGATCAGATTTTTCTTCCCGTTTATAAAGAAGCGGGCAAAACAATTCATATTGAAATTGAATCAGCAATTAACTCTGCAGGTTTCTGTGATTTTGCAATGGAAGGTGCAACGGAAGAAACATATATCCTTGACAAGGCAAGAATTGTTGCAGTTGATATAACAACAGAGAGCTATATTTATGATATTAACACTCTGTGGGGTGCTCTTGATTTTGTTGAGGACAGATATATAAATGCGAAATTGTATGAGGTACTTGATAATTCCGTGCATATGGTTGATTTTGACTTTGACGGTGAAACAGGCAGAAAGTCTATCGTAAAAGCAAAAAAATATTTTGATGAACAGCTTAAGAAGCTTTCCTATATTCCGACTTCAACAGTTTATCTGACAGGTCATTGTCACATTGATATTGCGTGGCTGTGGGAAGTAAGAGAAACCGTCAGAAAAACTGCCCGTACAATGGCCAATAACCTTGAACTTATGGACAGGTATCCTGATATGGTTTTCACACAGAGTCAGGCAATTCTTTACGATTTCCTTAAAAAACATTATCCTGAAATTTACGAAAGAATCAAAGTGAAAATCAAAGAGGGTAAGTGGATTATCGAGGGTAACTCCTGGGTTGAGGCAGATACAAATGTGGCAAGCGGTGAAGCACTTATCCGTCAGCTTCTTTACGGACGAGAATTTTTCCTTAATGAATTCGGTGTGAAGAGTGACACTTACTGGTTGCCCGATTGTTTCGGTTTCTCCTGGGCATTACCGCAGATTATTAAGAGAAGCGGTATGAAATATTTTGTAAGTGCAAAACTTGCAGGTCAGGATATAAATCCGTTCCCTGTAACAACCTTCAAATGGAAAGGTGCAGACGGCAGTGAGGTCCTTGCACATATCGTAAAAGGTCACGGCTACGGCGGTGAAAGCGAAGCTGCAGATATTATGGCATATGACAAGGATAATGAACAGGCCGATGTTCTGCCCTCAACTGTGGGAATGTTCGGCTACGGCGACGGTGGCGGCGGATGCACTTACAGTATGATTGAAAGAGCAAAAAGACTGGATAAAATTCCAGGTATGCCCAATGTGAAAATACAGGGAGTTACTGCATTATTCAGAGAGGCAGAAAAGAAAAAGGCTGACCTGCCCACCTGGTAT
Organism: Acutalibacteraceae bacterium; assembly: GCA_045632485.1. Lineage (GTDB taxonomy): Bacteria > Bacillota > Clostridia > Oscillospirales > Acutalibacteraceae > SIG575. The sequence goes on along the minus strand of JAZQWT010000065.1, from coordinate 6,263 downwards.
GATGAAATGTATTATGAAAACCACAGAGGTACATACACTTCTCAGGCTATCATCAAAAAATATAACAGACAAAGTGAATTTTTACTTACAAGAACAGAAATGCTTCTTGCTTTTCTTGAAAATGTAACCGGCAAAAAATATCCTAAGGAAAAAATGGAAGAAATCTGGAAACTTCTGCTTAAAAACCAGTTCCACGATACGCTTCCCGGAACTTCAATACATGAAGCACATGTTGATGCTGTAAGTGTGTTTGAAAAACTGATGAAAGATGCAGACGAAATAAGAAGAGAAGCTCTTGCCGAATTGAGTGAAAATATTTCTGCAGAAAAGAATTCTGTTATTGTGTGGAATATGCTTTCTTTTGAAAGAAGCGGGTTTGTAACTTACAACGGCAAAACTTTCTATGCGGAAAAAGTTCCCGCTTTCGGATATAAAGTTTTTGATGTTGATGAAATAAAAAACAAATTCAAGAAAGTAAAGGCAACAGAAAAGCTTCTTGAAAACGAAAAACTGAAAGTCCGCTTTGACAAAAACGGAATTATTACTTCAATCTATGATAAAGTAAATAAGAGGGAAACCTTGTCAGGTAAAGGAAATCTTCTTACGATTTTCCAGGATAAACCGATTCACGAAAGTGCATGGAATTTAGAAATAAATTATCAGAAAAAATTCTGGGATTTAACAGATGCAGAGTCAGTGAAAGTTATTGAATCATCTGAAGAAAAAGGTGTTGTTGAAATTGTAAGAAAATTCAACAAATCAACAATTACACAGAAAGTTGTTCTCCTTGCAGATTCAGACAGAGTTGATTTTGAAACAGAAGTTGACTGGCACGAAACTGAAAAAATTCTGAAAGCCGCATTCAATGTTGATATCCTTGCGACAAAAGCAACTTATGAAATTGCTCACGGTTCAATCGAAAGACCTAATCATTATACAACGTCTTATGACCTTGCAAAATTTGAGGTTTCCGCACATAAATGGGCTGATCTTTCAGAAAGCGATTACGGCATAAGTATTCTCAATGATTCAAAGTACGGTTATGATATTTTTGAAAACAGAATGAGAATAACACTTATGCGTTCACCGAACTGCCCTGACAGAACTTCTGACCACGGTAAAAATACTTTTGTTTACAGTTATCTGCCTCATAGCGGAAACTGGACGGAAAAAACCGTTGAAGAAGCTTTCAGTCTTAATGTGCCCCTTGAAGCTTTTGAAAAGCCTGCAAATAAAGGAACTATTGCTGAAGAAAAATCATTTATAAAAGCGGATTGCGATAATGTTGTTATCGATGCTCTGAAAAAATCACAGGACTCAGAGGGCTACATTTTAAGACTTTACGAAAGCAAAAAAGAGAGAAAGGCTGTAAGAATAACTCTCGGCTTCAATATTGAAAAGGTGATTGAAACAAATCTTATGGAGGAAGAAGAAAAAACAATAAAAAATTCCGACAATTCATTCAGTTTTGTTTTAAAACCCGGTGAAGTTAAAACCTTTAAAATTTTAGCAAAAAATGTATTGTAATTCAGTTCTTTTTGTGATATCATTTACAAGTATAAAAATATCCTTATCAGGAGGAATAAAGTATGAAAAAAATTATTTCAATCGTGCTTTGTGTTGCGCTGCTTATTTCAACAGTTGCAGTAGCAGGCATCACAAGTGTTTTTGCAACAGAAGTTGACAACTTCGGACAGGTTGCAGACCTGGCAGAAGAAGCAAACGGCGAATATCTTCCCGTTGTTTTCCTTCCCGGTATCGGTCAGTCAGAAACTTATGCATACGATGCAGAAGGTAACATCACTTCTCACTGGAACCTTATCGGTGTAGACTTTGACCTGAGCACAACAGCTAATGTGTTCACTCTCCTTAAGGCAGCTCTTCCCCTTGTAGGTACACTTGTTGTGGGCAAAAACCTTCTTTCTGAAGATGCTCTTGCAGGTCTTGTTGATATGCTTTTCAAAAACTGCAAGCTTGATGCAAACGGCAACCCCCCCGCAAATGTAGAAACACCTAACTTCAGAACATCTCTTGCTAACTACGAATCAATGTACGGCGAAAAAGGTGTTGAAGGTGCAGAAATTTTCCTCAAGAGAATTCCCTGTCAGGAGCTTGTTGATATTATCGGTCCTGAAAACATTTATTGCTACAACTATTCTGCTTTCTCTTACACACTTAACGAAGCAGACGGCCTTGATGATTTCATCACAAACGTTGTTAAAAAAGAAACAGGTGCAGATAAAGTTATCCTTGTTCCTATGAGTATGGGCGCAACAGTTACAAGCGCTTACCTTGCAAGACACGGTGAAAAACAGGACGTTAAGAAAGTTATTTCAATCGTTGGTGCATGGAACGGCAGTGATGTATTTGCTGACCTTCTTGAACTCAAATATACAGATAAAGCTCCCGAACTTCTTTACAACGGTATCATCGCAGGTCTTGTAGGCGATCCTTACGGTAATCTTGTAAATATCGCTCTCAGACTCTTCCCGAAACCGGTTCTCAGAGAAGTTATTGATATGGCTCTTACTGCAGTTATTGAAAATCTTATCTGTACAACAACTTCATTCTTCTCACTCGTTCCTCAGGACAGATATGACGCTATTGCAGAAAAATATCTTACAGGTGAGGATATGAAAGCTATCCGTGAACAGTGTGACGAATATCACAGAATTCAGGGTAGCATTAAAGAAACTCTTTACAAATGCCGTGATGAGTATGGTGTTGAATTCTACTTCATCTGCGGTTACGATATGGGATTCGGCGAAGAAACAGGTGACTTCGTATTCTTCCAGTTCTTCCAGTCAGCAGAAACAACAAACTCTGACGAAATCATCCAGATTTCTTCAACAGGCGTAGGCGTTACAGCTGCTTCTGCAGGTAAAGAACTTCCCCTCGACTATGTAGCAACTAACCCTGTATGTACAGATGCAAGTCACAACCACATTTCTCCCAACAAATCAATCGACGTTTCAACATCTCTCTTCCCCGAAACAACATGGTGCTTTGTTGATCAGACTCATGAACTTACATGGAACGATACAGCTCTTGAACTCTGCTATGCTATCGTATTCGATGAAGTAAAGGATATTCATTCTTCAGCAAAATATCCTCAGTTCAATGAATCAAGAGATATCAAAGATCTTAAGAGAGATTATGTTCCTGATGCAAAGGCTCTCCTCAACGGTGAATATGAAGGTATTACTCTCACAGCAGAACAGGCTGAAAAACTTGCAGCTCTTGTTGCTGATGCAGAAGCAATGATGGACAGAACAATCAATGACCGTGACGAAGATGACAAAATCATCAAAGCACTCCATGATTATATGGTAGAAATCGGTCGTTATGAAGCTGATTCAGAGCCTTCAGCAACTGATAAAGCTCTCAACTTTATCTTAGGCGGACTTAACGATATCGTTTATGCTCTTGTAGGACCCAGAGGTTTCTCAGACGCAATCGGCGATGTATTATCAAGTGTGGCTGAATAAAAAGTAATAAATAATGGGGTTCAAACGCTCAGCGAAAGAACCCCATTTATTTTTGTGTGGAGAAGTTTAAATGGTTACAAAAAATTCTATTCATACTGTAAATATTGACTCAATCAATTCTTCAGGCTTCGGAGTGTGCAGAATTGATGGTGTTGTATGCTTTGTTCAGGGCGGTGTAACAGGTGATACGCTGGAAATAAAGATTATAAAATCAAAGAAAAATTATAATATCGGACGTATTGAAAAAATAATCACGCCTTCTCCTAAACGTACGGAAAATGATTGCTCTGTTTTCAAAAAATGCGGCGGATGTGTTTACCGTCACGTGAAATACGAAGATGAAGCGATGTTTAAAGAAAATATTGTCCGCGATGCGTTTATGCGAATAGGTCACCTTGAAAACGTGAATCTTAAAAGTATAATTTCTGCTGACAATACTTTAAGGTACAGAAACAAAGCACAATATCCTGTTAAAAACGAAAACGGTAAAATCAGAGCAGGTTTTTTTGCTGCAAGGACACACGAAATTATTCCTTGCGAAGATTGTTTGTTACAGCCTGAAATTTTTTCTTCAATTGTGAAAGAGGTTTGCTGTTTTGCAGAGGAAAATCATATTTCAGTTTATGATGAAAAAACAAACAAGGGTTTTCTCCGTCACATTTATTTGCGAATAGGAGAAAAGACAGGGGAGATTATGCTCACTCTTGTTGCAACAAAAAACAGTCTTAAGAATGCAGAAAAATTTGTTGAGACGATGACAGAAAAATTTCCTGAAATCAAAAGCATAATTCTCAATGTAAACCGCGAAAAAACCAATGTGATTTTAGGTGAAGAATGTATAAATCTTTATGGCAACGGATATATAACTGATATTCTGTGCGATACAAAAATTAAAATTTCACCCCTTTCTTTCTATCAGGTAAACCGCATTCAGGCGGAAAAGCTGTATGAAAAGGCACGTGAATATATGGGCGATACAAAGGGTAAAACTGTGATAGATCTTTATTGTGGCACAGGCACAATCGGACTTTGCACCGCAAAGGATGCGGAAAAATTAATCGGTGTTGAAATTATCGGACAGGCAGTGAATGATGCTAAAGAAAATGCAGAAATAAACGAAAGAAAAAACACAGAATTTATCTGTGGTGATGCGGAAAAAGCTGCTGAAATTCTTAAAGAAAAAAATGTTAAGCCTGATATAATTATTGTTGATCCGCCGAGAAAAGGTCTTACCCCGGGACTGATTGAAACTATTAATTCTTTTGATGCAGAAAGAGTTGTTTATGTTTCATGTGACCCTGCAACACTTGCACGTGACAGTGAGATTTTTGCATCCTACGGCTTCAGAGTTGAAGAAGCAACTCCTGTGGATCTTTTCCCACGTACGGCACATGTGGAGACGGTTGCACTGTTGTCCCAACGCAGAGCAGATACACATATATGCATTGATTTAGACCTTGATGACCTTGATATAACCTCTGCTGAAATGAAAGCAACCTATAGTGAAATCAAGGAATATGTGCTTAATAAGTTCGGATTGCATGTATCTTCTCTGTATATTGCACAGACAAAAGAAAAACTCGGTATGCCTCGTAGAGAAAACTTCAATAAAGGTAAAAAAGGACACAGGATACCTAACTGCCCCAAAGAAAAGGAAGACGCTATAATAGATGCATTAAAACATTTTAAAATGATTTAAAGATTGATAATACTGTTCAGATGCATTATTGTATGTTTCATGAAATTATTCATCGAAAAAAATATTTCCGGTGTTATCATACATAAGATAAACGAATAATATCTATAATTAAACTCAAAATAGTATAAATGGTATAAACAAGTCAGCAAAACTGTTGTTTTTTGTTGACTTGTTTTTTCCTTTATGGTATAATGTATAATGGATAATGGGGTTGGTATGCATTTACCACATTACCCATTTAGTTTTATATAAACGGAGGAATCAGAAATCATGAAAAAATGCAATAAATTTTTATCATGGATTTTATTTTTATGCATACTTATGTCTGCTTTTCCGCTCAGTGCGGTATCAGCGACAATTGCAGAAACTGATGCAAGGCTTTCTGCTGCGTTGGAAGAATCCAACAGCTATGTGTATGCCCTTGCCATTGATAACCCCACAAATAATCCCGCAGCGGTTGCATCAACCTGGGGCAGCCAGTTTACATGGGATAATGAAAAACGTGAATCAAGTAATAAAGCGTATCTTTATGACTGGAGTTACTACAACGGTGTTGTTTTCGAAGGTATCGACTATCTTTATGATGTAACAGGTAATGTTGTTTACTCATCTTATGTTGAAGAATATCTTTCAGCTCTTATTGCGCCTGACGGCACATGGACTGAAAACTCTGCAGGCAAACAGAATGCAGGTTATGTTGACTACCACGGTGCAGACTGTTACAAAACTGCAAGTTTACTTCTTGACTATTACAAAATTACAGGTGACAGCCGTTATCTTACAATGGCAGAAACACTTTATAATGATCTGAAAGATGCTGAAAGCAGTTACTGCTCATCTTCAAGAGGTTATAACTTTGACCATACATGGCAGAGTCCTTCATCTCTTAACATCTGGCTTGACGGCCTCTATATGATTCTTCCCTTCTATGCAGAATATGCAGCTTATTCAAACGATACAGCAGAGCTTAACCAGATTGTTGACCGACTCACATGGGTAAGTGAAAACCTTTATGACGAATCAACAGGTCTCTTCTTCCATGCAGCAAACTCAAAAAATGACACTTCAGGCAGCTA
>JAZQWT010000064.1:0-5273 GCA_045632485.1 Acutalibacteraceae bacterium | reverse complement strand
ATCAGGTCTAATTCAAGGCTTTCTCCGGGTGCAAGATAATCTGAATTATTTACATCAACTTTAATGTCGCAACCGCTGAATTCAACTGCAACTACCTTAACTGAATCTTCTGCACATACATTTCTGATAACAAATTTTGTGTCGTTTTTGTCTGCAAAGCCTTCAACAGAATTGTTAAAAGATGCATGAACTGTGTGAGAGGGATTTGATGTTGCATGGAACTGAGGATAATCGGGTGACGAATAAACGTTTTCATATTTATCGTTGAGAACTCCGTTTATGATAAGCTCTTTTGTAAATTCATCTTTATAAACCATACCATGGAAGAGACCGCTTACAACCCATGTATCATCAGGAAGGTATGCCGTTGATAAATCGTATGCCATATTAGGAGAAACTTTGTTCTTGCTGTCGCAGGGATTAATCTGTGTGTAACCGTCGGCAAATCTTTCTCCGTATGGTGCACAGGTTGCACCTGTTGAGGCGTTAAGTGTGATGATAGCATCAGAATTTTCAGACATACCTGTGATAACAGGAATATCTGCACCTGCTACGATTGTAAGGTTCATTCCGTATTTATCCTGACATTCCTGAAGCTTTTCGCTCATTGAAGGGAGGATTTCATAATGGAAACGGTCACTTTTTTCGATTGTACCTGCAGCCACAACCGGATCAAGAAGTTGTTTCTTGGCTTCTTCATAAAGGTGAGAGGGCATAAAATCCCATAAACTTCCCCAATAAAGCAGGAATCTGTGTGCCTGAGGAACGAGAGTGCTGTTGAAAAGGTCATCGACAAAGCCTAATGATTCAGATTTGAGAAGCCAGTCGTAGTCGTCTTCCCACATAAAACCATGCTGAATGAATGTGAGCAGGTCTTCTTCTCTGAAATGAACGTTTGCAGTAAGAATGTCATATGCGATACCGGCACCACCGATTGCGGGGATTGCCAGAACTGCATTGTCAACGTCCTGCTTATAACCGTAAAGTGCAAGGTAAGTTGCAGTAACCTGTCCGCCATGGCTTAAAGCATAAATATTGACCTTGTCTTTGCCGGTATATTCCTTAACTTGTTGGATATATTCATCCAGCTTTGTTGCACAATGTTCTGCACCGTATCTGAAATCGTTGTAGAAATTGAAGATGTTTTCATATCCTACATATTCTGCAAGCTTGTCCTGAATTTCAACTTCGTGGCGGTACTGTCCGTCAGGGTGAAGTTTAATAACATTCGCAGAGCAGCCCTCTTCAGGTGTTTCGTAATAGTTTCTTAACGGATAGAGGCTTGTACCGTCAGGGAGAATTGAAAGCTTTCTGAACCATTCAATAAAGTCAGTTCCTACAGCATCCTGAATTATTTCTGCATCGGGTTTTTCTTTGCCGATATTTTTGATTGTGTTTTCAAGAATACCGAAAATCATTTCCGGGGTAATTCCCCAGATATGTTCCTCGTTTCCGTTTTCGTCAACGTATCTTAACGCAGAGCCACTGTAACCGGGAACGATAATTATGGGGTAATCAGTTATATCATCTTCTGCAGATGTCTCGAAAACGCAGAGAGTGAATAACATTGTCAGTACAAGTAAAACTGAAATAATTTTTTTCATATTAATCCCTCCAGTAATTTACATTATATCACCGGTATTTGTTTTTGTAAATAAAATCTGAAAAAGAAAAACGGACAAACGCACGATTGGGGAACGTACATCTGTCCGTCGGAGGGGAAAATATGTCAATCCTTATGAGATTGCATGGTTATTGTTTTTTCGAAGATACCGCAGGACGTATGGTGAAAACTTTTCCGTCGTTGTCTATCATACTTATCGGTATTTCAGGTAAAACTGTGTGAAGTGAAGTGACAAAAGGTGAAACTCCGTTTTCACAAAAACCTGTTACTATGTTAATTGCATTATATTTTTTAGCTACACTTGCCGCTACGATAAACGGAAAGTCGTTATAAAACAAAATCATTTCTGCAGAATGTTCTCTTGCACATCTGTCAAGTTCGCCTATTGTTTCAAGTTGGGGTGTAAAGCAACCGTTTGTAGGGAATACACTTAAAACAAGTAAAGAGCAGTTTTCTTTTTTTGCAAGGGAAGCACCTGCTTTTATAAGTCTTTCGCACGTTTTCTGGCTTGTTACACATACCAGAACGCATCTGTCATTTTCCATGGCGTCACTCCTTTGTTGTTTGTTGTGATTATATAATACAACTTATTTATGTCGGAATTTGTAAAAAGAAATGACCCAACAGTAAACAAATTATGAAATTAGTGATACCTGATTATTGACAAACTATTACCTTTGTAATAGAATTTTCTTAAGTAAAAAATATCAATCTACGGAGTTTTTTGTGAAAGAAGGAAAATTATGAGAATTCAAGATGAATTAAAAAGTAAATTGCTGGAAGCTTATCCTTACAAAACTGAAATCCACGCACACACAAAGCCTATAAGTACCTGCAGTGACGTTATAAGCGAGGATGCAGTAAAGCTTTATAAAGAAAACGGATACACAACTCTCACAATTGCCAACCATTTTACGTTTGATTATTTTTACAAACGTATTGGTACACGTGATGTAAAAGAGTCTGTTGATTTTTATCTTTCAGGATATTACAAAGCAGTCGAAGCCGGTAAGGAAATGGGACTCAATGTTATTCTCGCAGCTGAACTGCGTTTTTCACAGGGCCCCGGAAATGACTATCTTCTTTTTGGTATTGAACCTGAGGATTTGTATGAAGTTTTTCCTATGCTCCAGGGTACCGTTGAAGAGTTTTATAAGAATTACTGCGATGAAACAAAGCTTCTCGTTCAGGCGCATCCTTTCAGAAACGGTCAGGTTGTTATGCCTCCCGAAACTGTTGACGCTTACGAAAGTCTGAATCTTCATCCTAACCATAATTCACGTCCTGCATTGGGAACAAGATATGCAAAATCAGTTAATAAGCCGTTTTTGGCCGGTACTGATTTTCACGAATACGGTCATGAGGGCTTGTCGGGAATCAGAACAAAAACCCCCATACTCACTTCCCACGATATAGTAAAAATTGTTCACGAAAACGATTATATTATGGATAGCGACGGACTTTTAATAATTCCTTAATTTTTCTTTATTGACATCTATTCTCAATAGGGGTATAATATACACGTAATAATTCAGAAAAGGAGACATTTTTATGAACAAAAAATTTATTCGTATTTTTAGTCTTATTCTTTCTGTTATGATGCTTTTCAGCTGTGCAGTAGTTGCAAGTGCAGAAGGAGAAGGAACTGATGTACCTGCAGTAACAGAAAAAATCACAGTAACAGTAAGAGTTGAAGGCCTTTTAAAACAGCTTGCTAAGAAAAATGTAGTAATTGACAAATCAAGCACAGTAAAAGCAGTTATCGATGCAGCTGCTGTTAATGTTGTTTATGAACTTGATTCAACAACCGACATCTACGCTGTTAAAGAAGAAGTTGAAGGAACTTATTCAGAATGGCAGTATGCAGTTGACGGCGTTATCAAAACAGATGCTATCGATACAGTAAGATTGGAAAACAATTGTGAAATTGTTCTTTACAATGCTTCACCTGATGCAGTTTTCCCCGCAATTAATGCTGATGAGCTTGTAACAACAGGCGTTATTCTTTTTACAGGTACAGATAAGAACGGTGCTGTAGCTCCTATCAAAGACCTCAAGGTTGAATGGGAAACAAAAACAGGTGAAAAGGTTTTCACAACAGACAACGCAGGTAAAATTTATCTTTTAGAAGATGAATTTACAAAAGGTAAGCACGACATTGAAATCAGCAAACTTAACGATTATAACGTTCCTGCTGTAGTACGTCTTGACAAAAATACAGAAATTGATGTTCCTGAATTTGAAGGCGGAGACCAGACAGAAAAAACACTGTTTGAACAGGTATATGATTTCCTTTACGATATCCTTAAAGGCGTTATCGATGTATGGACTTTCTATTTCAAAGCAATCATCGGTCTTTTCGGTGTCGGTGGTGAACAGTAATCAAATATTTCACAAAGCCTTGGTTTTCATCAAGGCTTTATTTTTTTAGTGTTATCTGTTATAATAAAACAAAGGAGAGGTGCTCAATGAAAAGAATAGTAAGTTTATTGCTTGTTTTTACTGTGCTTGTAACAGGTGTTACAATGTTTTCATCTGTTGCCTATGCAGACGAATATGCAACACAAATGCCTGAAATCAAAGAATACGGTTTTATAACTGCAAGTGACGGAGTTAAAATCGAATACGGAATTTACGGTGATCTGACAAAGGATGCACTCATAATGCTTCCTTGTAACGGTGCTGATATGCACAACTTTGATGGTAATCTTCTGCCTGAATTTGCAGAGCATTTCAAGGTTATTACAGTTTCTCCGCGAGGTACAGGTAATTCAGAAAGAGGTGAGTGTGAACTTACTTTTGACCGGGAAGCAAAAGACCTTATATATCTGCTTGATGAACTGGGAATAGAAAAAGCACATTTCTTCGGCTACAGTGATGGCGGAAATCTTGCAATCGTTTTTGCTGTGAATTATCCTGACAGAGTGAAGTCGCTCGTTCCTGTGGGTGCTAACATCAGCCCTTGGGGAACAAAAATAAACAGTCAGATTCCCATTGTCACAAAATACATAAAATATTATTTTGAAGCTCTTATTAAAGGTGATGAAGAAACGGCACTCAGACGTGATATTCAGAAAATGATGGTAACTCAGCCTGCACTTAAATTCAGAGACCTTAAAAAAATTACTGCACCTACACTTAACATTTTTGCAGATGACGATATGATGTATCCCTGGCACTCAAAGAGGATTACAAAGTCAATTCAGGGTGCTGAAGAGTTAAGAGTACCTGATTCAGGTCATTCTGATATACTTGAGTTCAAGGACGAGCTTTTCACAAGATTAGCTGAGTTTTACAAAAAGGCAGGAGCGATGTAATGATGAAAAAATCAGTCAGCTTATTGCTTTCATTTGCAATTTTAGTAATAAGCTTTGCAACGTTCACTTTTCAGGCATCTGCAGAAGAATATGCAACACAAATGCCTGAAATCAAAGAGCACGGTTTTATAACAGCACGTGACGGAGTAAAAATTGAATACGGAATTTACGGTAATCTTACAAAAGATGCACTTATAATGCTTCCTTGTAACGGAAATGATATGCACAACTTTGACGGTACACTTCTGCCTGAACTTTCAGAACACTTTAAAGTAATCACCGTTTCACCCCGTGGCACAGGACAGTCTGAAAGAGGTGAGGGTGAACTTACT
>JAZQWT010000063.1:0-13629 GCA_045632485.1 Acutalibacteraceae bacterium | reverse complement strand
CAAAAGCTTCCTTGAAAAGGAAGCTTTTTGCATTTTATGCTTTAAGTTTTTCAGTAAAGTCAGACATCATATCTGCTATTTTTATTTGTTGCGGGCATACCGCTTCGCAGGATTTACAACCGATACAAGCCGAGGGGCGTTTATCTTCGGGTAATGAAGAAATATCAAGTGATACAAGGAAGCTCGGTCCTCTGTAGCAAATTTCATTATACTGCGATATAAAACGAGGAATATTAAGTTCCATCGGGCAATGAGTTGTGCAATAACTGCACTCCGTACAGGGCAGAGAATTTCTCGCAATTATTTTTTCGCCAAGCTTAAGAAGAGCTTTTGTTTCTTCTTCGTTAAGGGGTTTTTCCGTTTCAAAAATTGAGATATTTTCTTCCATCTGCTCAAAAACTGACATACCTGAAAGAATCATTTTCACGTTATCAAACTGCTGAAGAAAACGGAATGACCATTCGATTATATTAATATCAGGTCGTAGTTTATTGAGTTCTTTTAAATCGTCACCCTCAAGTTCTGCAAATTTTCCGCCTCTTAAGGGTTCCATAACCCATACGGGAATATCCCATTCCTTTAAAAGCTCCAGCTTTGCTTTTGCATCCTGAAAGGTCCAGTCAAACCAGTTAAGCTGAATCTGACAGAACTCCATATCTTTTCCGTAAGCCTCGAGAAAACGCTTTAAAACGGGCAAATCACCGTGTGCAGAAAAACCAAGGTGCTTGATTCTCCCCTGCTCTTTCTGCTTTTTAAGGTAGTCAAAAATGCCGTATTTCGGATCAAGATAAGCGTCAATGTTTACCTCACATACATTATGGAACATATAGAAATCAAAATATTCCATACCTGTTTTTTCAATCTGCTTTTCAAATACTTCCTCGACCTTATCCCACACTGAAGAATCATATCCCGGAAATTTTGTGGCAATATAATAACTGTCTCTGGGATATTCGCGGAGAATATTACCCATAACAATTTCTGAACGTCCTGCGTGATAGCCCCAGGCTGTATCGAAATAATTTATGCCTTTTTCAAAAGCATACGCAACCATTTTACGTGTTTCGACTTCTTCGATAAAGGGATTTCCGTAGCCGTCACCCGGCAGACGCATACATCCCATTCCGAGAGCAGAAAGTTTTTTATCTTTAAAATCTTTGTAAATCATATGCTTTCCTCTTATAACATACTGATTTGTTCTTCCATCTCCCCTGCATCCTCTGCACTTAAAAGCATACCGAGAGCAGGAAGATTCTTTGTTTTATATCTGTAGGGTTTCGCAAATTCGCCCTGTTTGTAATCTCTAACCTCATAAAGTTTCTGACCTTTTTTAAGTGTCATAACAGAAACACCGATTGTGTCTTTTGTTGTTTTGGGTGAAACTACACCTGAGTGAATAAGCAGATGTCTGCCTGCAGAAGAAATAAGCACAATTTCTTTATCTTCTTCAATATATTTTACTGCAACAAGTGGTGATTTATCGCTGTAAGCCTTAATAAGTTTTTTACGGTTAGTTTTTGTTTCATAAGATTTCAAATCAACCTTTGCAACCTTACCGTTTTCAAAGAAGAACATAACATAACCTTTGTAATCCTGTGTTGCAATCATATGAATTGCCGTTTCACCCTCATCCATACCGAGGTAAGAACCCACAAATTCACCAAGATTACTTGCTTTTGTTTCATCGAAATCGTTGGCTTTTGCTTTGTATACCTGACACTTGTTTGTAAAGAAGAGAAGGTCGGTTTTGTTTGATGTTTCAATCATCTTCACAACCTCATCGCCTTCTTTTAACTTATGTTCACCTGAACTTTTCTGCCAGGAAACAGGGAGAATTTTCTTGAAATAACCTTCTTTTGTGAAGAAAAGGATAACGGGATAATCAGGAATTTCTTCCTCTTTTTCCTCTTCCTCTGCCTCATCAATATAGATAATTTCAGATTTTCTGTCCTGACCGTGTTTCTGCGCAACATCTTTAAGCTCAGCAACAATAATCTTCTTGATTTTTTGTTTGCTTGAAAGAATATCTTCAAGAAGTGCAATATTATCAACAAGACTTTCAATATCTTTTGTTCGTTTGAGAATATATTCCTTATTGAGGTGACGAAGTTTGATTTCAGCCACGTATTCAGCCTGAATTTTATCAATACCGAATCCAATCATCAAATTGGGAACAACCTCTGCTTCTTCTTCAGTATTGCGGATAATCTTAATCGCCTTATCGATATCGAGAAGAATTTTTTCAAGACCGCGGAGTAGATGAAGCTTGTCCTTACATTTTGCAAGGTCAAATTCAAGACGTCTGCGTACACAGTCAACTCTGAATTCAATCCATTCCTGAAGAATCTGTCGCACACCAAGCACTTTGGGCATACCTTTAATGAGAACATTAAAATTGCAGGAGAAAGTGTCTTCAAGAGTTGTTGATTTAAAGAGCTTTGACATAAGTTTGTCAACATCTGTACCTGTTTTAACATCAATTGTGATTTTAAGACCTTTCTTGTCTGTTTCATCACGGATATCCTTAATTTCTTTGAAAGAACCTTTCTTGACAAGCTCAATTATCTTTTCAATAATTGCTTCCGAGGTTGTTGTTGTGGGAATTTCAGTAATATCAATACATTTATTTACTTTATCGTAAGTCCATTTTGAACGGATTTTTACTGAGCCGCGACCTGTTTCGAAAATGCTGTGAAGAGCATCTCTGTCAAAAATAACCTGGGCACCGCTTACAAAGTCAGGGCATTTAAGTGTTTCAAATAAATCTGCATCCGGATTTTTGATAAGTGCGATTGTTGTTTCGCAGATTTCGCGGAGGTTAAATGAGCAGATGTTACTTGCCATACCAACGGCAATACCGAGGTTTTCATTAATAAGAATTGTAGGCACTGATACAGGGAACAGAAGAGGTTCCTGCATTGTGTTATCGTAGTTGGGTACAAAGTCCACGGTATTCTTATCAATATCCTTGAAAAGTTCTGCAGCAAATGATGAAAGTTTCGCCTCTGTATAACGTGATGCTGCATACTGCATATTTTTTGAATATGCTTTACCGAAGTTACCTTTTGAATCAACATAGGGGTGCAAAAGCGATTCGTTACCCTTTGAAAGACGAACCATTGTTTCGTAAATAGGACCGTCACCGTGAGGGTTAAGCTGCATTGTACGACCTACGATGTTTGCAGATTTTGTTCTGGCTCCTGTAAGAAGTCCCATTTTATACATAGTATAAAGGAGTTTTCTGTGAGAGGGCTTCATACCGTCAATTTCAGGAATTGCACGTGAAACGATAACGCTCATTGCGTAGGGCATATAGTTTTCTTCAAGAGTGTCTGTAATTTTCTGCTCTACGACGATACCGGCACCTAAAATATGTGCATTGGGGTTGATGTCTTCTGTAACACGTTCAACTTCTTTTTTCTTCCTTGCCATAACCTCTCACCTCCTTAGTTAAGGTCTGAAATGTCAAGATATTTATATCCGTCATTTGCAATATGGTCTTTTCTTCCCTGAAGATTATCACCAAGGAGCAAATCGAATGTATCTGCCATTTTCTGAACATCATCAGGTTCAACCTGAATAAGTCTTCTTGTTTTTGGATTCATAGTTGTCAGCCACATCATATCAGGGTCGTTTTCACCAAGACCTTTTGAGCGCTGAATTGTATATTTCTGATTGCCGATTTCCTCAAGAGCATCGGCTTTTTCTTTTTCTGTATAAGCAAACCATACCTGGTCTTTACACTGAATTTCATAGAGTGGTGATTCTGCGATAAACACTTTATGAGCCTCAATTATTGAGGGCATAAGCCTGTAAATCATAGTAAGGATGAGAGTTCTTATCTGATAGCCGTCAACATCGGCATCGGTACAGATAATAACTTTATTCCACAGAAGGTTGTCCAGATTGAAGTTTGAAAGTTCCTTATGTTTCTTTGAATTGACTTCCACACCGCAACCGAGAACTTTAATTAAGTCTGTAATAATTTCACTTGAGAAAATCTTGTTATAATCCGATTTAAGACAGTTAAGAATTTTACCTCTTACGGGGATAATCGCCTGGAAATCAGAGTCACGAGCCTGCTTACAAGCACCGAGAGCTGAATCACCTTCCACTATGAAGATTTCACGTTCATTTACATCACGGCTACGACAGTCAACAAATTTTTGAACTCTGTTTTTAAAATCATTATTTGCTTTCAGTGTTTTCTTGAGAGTTGTTCTTGTTGCCTCTGCTTTAACACGCGAACGCATATTAATAAGAATCTGGTCAGCAATTTTGTCTGCTTCCATCTTATTTTCAATGAAATAAATTTCAAGCTGATGTTTGAAGAAATCTGTCATTGCATCCTGAATGAATTTGTTTGTGATTGATTTCTTCGTCTGATTCTCGTAAGAAGTAAGAGTTGAGAACGAACTGATAACAAGCACAAGACAGTCTTCAATATCCTGGAAAGTAATTTTTGAGTCAGCTTTTGTATATTTACCGCTTTGTTTGAGATAGTTATCAATCTGATAAGTAAATGCATTTCTCACAGCCTTGTCAGGTGCACCGCCATGTTCAAGGAAACTTGAGTTATGGAAATACTCTTTAAGCTGTTTTTTGTTTGAGAAACAAAGAGAAACGTTGATTTTAACTTTATAATCACTTAAATCTTCACGGTCACGTCCTACACGTTCTGTGTGCCATGTCTGAATGCCTGTAAACGCATCTTCCTCGCCAACAAAATCTTTGACATAGTCTTCAATACCATTTTCATAAAGATATTCGAAAGTTTCAAATCCGCGTGAAGTCTGGTTTTTAAGAATAAATTTTACGTTTGCATTAACAACTGACTGTTTCTGCATTGTTTCCTGAAAATATTCAAGAGGAATATTAATATCAGTAAACACCTCAAGGTCAGGACGCCACTTAATGCGTGTGCCTGTGTTGCGTTTATTATAAGGCTCTTTTATGAGTTCGCTTGCAACTTCACCTTTTTTGAAGTGAATTTCATATCTGTGACCACCGTAGAAAATCTCAGCATCCATATATTCTGATGCATACTGAGTTGAAGTAAGACCGAGGCCGTTAAGTCCGAGAGAATATTCATAACTTCCCCCTGCATCATTAGTGTCGTATTTACTACCTGCATAAAGCTCACAAAAAACAAGTTCCCAGTTATAACGTTTTTCTTTTTCGTTATAGTCAACAGGCAGACCGCGACCGAAGTCCTGCACTTCAATTGAACCATCAAGAAAACGAGTTACCACGATTTTATCACCGTAACCTTCACGTGCTTCGTCAATTGAGTTTGACAGAATTTCAAAAAATGCGTGTTCACAACCTTCAAGACCGTTTGAACCGAAAATAACACCGGGACGCAGTCTTACTCGGTCAGCGCCTTTAAGCTGAGAAATATTACTGTCGTTATAAGTTGATTTTTTAGCCATCTTACTGACAATCCTTTCAACATTCTAATACTACTAAATAAATATCCAATCCATTGTATTATATACTATATGTTGTTTTTTGTCAAATTCTGACACATAAGAAAAGACCAATTTTCGGGACTTGACGAAAATTGGTCTTTGACTTATTTTATTTTGTTTTTAAGGTGTTCGCGAACCTGTGACGCAAGATAAAGTGAACCGCAGACTGCAAGCAGGTTGCCGTCATTTTCTTCAACCGCTCTGTCAATTGCATCAAACGGATTTTCAAATGCAATAATATTTTCACAATACTTTCTGCAAACAAGTGCGAGTTCATCTGCTTTCATTGCTCTGGGATTTGAACATTCTGTGGCAATCATAAGTTTTGCATTGGTTGAAAGATTTTTAACTGAATTTTCAACATCTTTGTCAGCCATCATACTCACAACAACAGTGTTATTTTCAAAAAGAGAAAGCACCTTTGACATCATTTTTGTTCCACTTTCGTTGTGTCCGCCATCAAGAACAACATTATTTGAAAGGAACTCAACACGTGCAGGCATTGTTGTCATTTCAACGCCCTTCTGAATATTTTCAATAGGTACATCAAGGGAAAACGCAGTTTCAATTGCAGTAAGCATATTATAAATCTGATGTTCACCGAAAAGACGGAGGGTGAACTGATTATCTTTATATTTCACAACAGTCTTTTCAAAAGAACATTCTTCAATTTCCATCAATGACAAATCAGGCACAATAAGTCTGTTATTTTTATCAGAAGCAGTTTTTCTGATTTCCTTTATAATCTGAAGGTCCTGCAAGGGATATGCAACAGTTATTGAATCTTCTTTGATAATGCCGCATTTCTGCTGTGCAATTTCAGTTAAAGTGCTGCCGAGTATTTCGGTGTGGTCAAAGGAAATTGACGTAATAACCGACGCCAACGGCTTTTCGATAACATTAGTTGAGTCAAGAAGTCCGCCTAACCCTACTTCAAGCACCACAATATCGCAGTTTTCCTGATAATAATAATCAAAAGCCATTGCGGTTATAATTTCAAATTCAGTAGGCTCAATTCCTTCACTATTAAGTTTTTCAACAATGGGCTTGATTTTTTCAGTAAGCGAGGCTAATTTTTCGTGAGGTATCATTTCACCGTTAACCTGAATTCTTTCACAGAAATCAACAATATAAGGCGAAGTGAACAGACCTGTTTTTTTGCCGTCCGCAATGAAAACATTTGAAAGCATTGTTGAAATGCTCCCCTTGCCATTAGTGCCTGCAACGTGAACAATCCGCAGATTTTTCTGCGGATTGCCGAGTTCATCAAGCAATGCAAGGATACGTTCAAGTCCCGGCTTTGAGCCGAATTTCAGAAATGAATGGATATATTCCAATGCATTGTCGTAAGTCATAATTTATACTCCGAGTGAAGAGATACTTTCATCAAGCATCTTGATTTTTTCTGTAAGCTTTGCAGCTGCTTCACGCTGACCTGCAACAACCTTTTCAGGTGCTTTTGCAACGAAACCGGGGTTGTTGAGTTTATTCATAACAAAATCAAGGTCTTTCTGTGCAGCCAAACGTTCTTTTTCAAGTCTTGCTTTTTCAGCCTTGAAGTCTACAAGTTCATCCATAGGAATAAACATCTTTGCATCTGCAGTGATGATAGAAACTGCACCCTGTAAATCAAAGTTTTTGCCAAGAGTTACATCAGAAGCACTTGCAAGTCTCTGCATAAATACACCTGCTTTTGAGAAAGTATCTTCAAAATCGCTTTCAATGTAGATATGTGCTTTCTTTGAGGGAGGAACATTCATTTCTGCTCTGCGGTTACGTACTGCACGCACAGCATCCATAATTCTGCCCATTTCAGTTTCTTCAGTTTTAAACACAAGTTCTTCCTTGAATGTAGGATATTCGCTTACCATAATTGCTTCGCCGTCATGAGGAAGTGTCTGCCAGATTTCTTCAGTAATGAAAGGCATAAAGGGATGGAGAAGCTTGAGAATATCTGTAAATACATAAACAAGAACCGCTCTTGCTGTTTTAGCACCTTCACCGCCTGCCTGGAGACGAATTTTTGCAATTTCAATGTACCAATCGCAGAATACGTCCCAGATAAAGTCGTAAAGCTTCTGAACAGCCATACCGAGTTCGAAGTTCTCAAGGTTGTTTGTAACGTCTTTGCATACGTTATTGAGAATGCTGAGAATCCATTTATCTTCAAGTGCAAGATCTGCAGGAATGTGAGCAGCGGGCTCATTTTCATCAAGGTTCATAAGAATAAATCTTGCTGCATTCCAGATTTTGTTTGCGAAGTTACGGCTTGCTTCAACTTTATCATCAGAGAAACGCATATCGTTACCGGGGCTGTTACCTGTTGCAAGAGTAAATCTCAATGCGTCAGCGCCATACTGATCAATAACTTCAAGAGGATCAATACCGTTACCGAGAGATTTTGACATCTTTCTGCCCTGTGCATCACGTACCAGACCATGAATAAGAACATCGCTGAAGGGTTTTTCGCCCATATATTCAAGACCTGAGAAAATCATTCTTGAAACCCAGAATGTGATAATATCATAACCTGTTACGAGAGTGCTTGTGGGATAATAACGTTTAAGGTCAGTTGTTTCATCAGGCCAGCCGAGTGTTGAGAAAGGCCACAATGCTGATGAGAACCATGTATCAAGAGTATCGGGGTCCTGCTCAACTTTACCGCCACATTTGGGGCAAGAGTCGGGAGCAGTTTTTGCAACTGTGATTTCACCGCAGTCTTCGCAATAGTACGCAGGGATTCTGTGACCCCACCAGAGCTGACGTGAAATACACCAGTCACGGATATTTCTCATCCAATGGAAATAGTTTTTATTGAATCTTTCAGGAATGAATCTTACATCGCCGTTTTCAACTGCTTCAATAGCAGGTTTTGCAAGAGGTTCCATTTTAACGAACCACTGCATAGAAACTCTGGGTTCAACTGTTGTTCCGCAGCGATAGCAAGTACCAACGTTATGGCTGTAATCTTCAATTCTTACAAGTGCACCTTCTTCTTCAAGGTCTTTGACAATTGCTTTACGAGCCTCAAAGCGGTCCATACCTGCATATTTGGGATAGTCCTCTGTGATTTTTGCATCATCTGTCATTACGTTGATAACGGGAAGGTCGTGACGTTTACCGACTTCAAAGTCGTTGGGGTCGTGTGCAGGAGTGATTTTAACAACACCTGTACCGAAGTCCATTTCAACATATTCGTCAGCAACAACAGGAATTTCACGGTGAACAATCGGAAGAATAAGTGTTTTACCGATAATATCCTTGTATCTTTCGTCACGGGGATTAACTGCAACTGCAGTATCACCGAGAAGTGTTTCAGGACGTGTTGTTGCAAGTTCAACATAACCTGAACCGTCTTTAAGAGGATAACGGAGATGCCAGAAATGACCTGCCTGGTCTTCGTATTCAACTTCTGCGTCTGAAATTGAAGTAAGGCAGTGCGGACACCAGTTGATTATTCTTTCACCTCTGTAAATGAGACCTTTTTCATAAAGTCTGCAGAAAACCTCGAGAACAGCCTTTGAACAACCTTCGTCAAGTGTGAAACGTTCTCTGTCCCAGTCACAGGATGAACCAAGCTTCTTGAGCTGTTCAATGATTCTGCCACCGTAAGTTTTTTTCCAGTCCCATGCACGTACAAGGAATCCTTCTCTGCCGATGTCTTCTTTTGTAATGCCTTCTTTTTTCATTGCTTCAACAATTTTGGCTTCTGTAGCGATTGAAGCATGGTCTGTGCCGGGAAGCCACAATGTATCATAACCCTGCATTCTTCTGAAACGGATAAGAATATCCTGCAGAGTATTGTCAAGAGCATGTCCCATATGAAGTTGACCTGTAATGTTGGGTGGCGGAATTACAATAGTGTACGGATTCTTACTTTCATCAGGTTCTGCGTGAAAATATTTTCCGTCAAGCCAGAATTTGTAAATCCTGTCCTCAACATTTTTGGGGTCGTATTGTTTAGCAAGTTCTTTTGCCATAATATCATCCCTTTTCAAAATAGTTATATACCAAGATATTATCCCATTTTTAATGTGTTTTGTCAATATTGTTTTATCAATATTTTGTATATTTATTGACACCTAAGTAATATAGTTATATAATATATAGGATAAATTTCACTTAAAAGAGTTGTTATTATGTTACCTAAACGAATTTACGCAGAAATCAACCTTGATGCTATCTGCAACAATGTGAATGAAACTAAAAAGAAAGTAGGCAATAATGTTGACGTGCTTGCAATCATAAAAGCCGATGCTTATGGCCATGGTGCATTACGTGTCGCAAGGGCTTTATCGGAAATTGATATTCACAATTTCGGTGTTGCTACTGCGGAAGAAGCAATCCAGCTTCGCAAACACGGCATTGATGCATGTATTCTTCTTCTTGATTATGCTTTTGAAGAAAGCTATACTGAGCTTATCGAAAACAACATCACAAGCACTGTTTTTGAATATAAACACGCAAAAAAGCTTAATGACATTGCAGGAATTCTCGGTAAAAAGGCTGATATTCACATTAAACTTGATACAGGTATGGGCAGAATAGGTTTTATCCCCTCTGATGAAAGCTTTGATGTTATCAGAAAAATTTATGAACTTGAAAACATTACTGTAAGCGGTATTTATACTCATTTTGCCTGTGCAGATATGACAGATAAAACGATGACTTACAATCAGATTAAAATGTTTGATAATTTCTGCGAAAAACTTGAAAACGCAGGAATAAATATTCCGAAAAAGCATCTTTGCAATTCCGCAGGAATTATGGAATTTCCCTCTGCTTATGCAAATATGGTAAGAAACGGCATAATCACTTACGGACTTTATCCTTCAGATGAAGTAAATAAAGATGAAATCGCCCTTTCCCCTGCTATGAGCATCAAAAGCCACGTTGTGTATGTAAAAGAAGTTGACGAAAACTTCACAGTAAGCTACGGTGCAACATATGTAACTGACGGCAGAACAAAAGTCGCAACTATCCCTATAGGTTACGCTGACGGATATCCACGCTCACTTTCAAACAAGGGCCGTGTTCTTATAAAAGGTAAATCTGCACCTATCATCGGCAGAGTCTGTATGGACCAGATGATGGTTGATGTAACAGATATTGACGATGTAAAGCAAGGCGATGTTGTTACAATAGTCGGCACTGACGGAGATGAAACAATCACAGTCGAAGAACTTGCAAATAACTCAGGCTCATTCAACTATGAGTTTGTATGTAACGTAAATAAACGCGTGCCTCGTGTTTACATCAAAAAGGGCAAAGTGAGCGAAATAGTTGATTTGATTAAATAAACAAAATCTAATAACAAAAAGTTTAACCGCTGATTGGATTTCCAACCAGCGGTTTTTCATTGGGGGTATTGTTTAAGTGTTAAATTTTAAATGTACCAGATCCAGCCGAAGAATACGATTATTATAATCCATTCCCACCAAGCGTATCCTTTTTTTACCGGTTCTTCTGTACTCCATACTGCATAGAGAGTTGAATCATCTGTAACTTTTACGGATTCGTCAGATGAAAACTCTGCTTCAGTTGCTTTAGGGTCGTTTGACCAACCAAGGAAATAATAGCCTTCTCTTGTAGGTTCTTCTGAAGGAAGTGTTATTGTTTTGTTTGACCATACAGCATAAAGTAACATATCATCTTTTGGAGTAAGTGTTGACGAAAAGTTATATGTCGCTGTTGTTGACGCAGCTGATGTTGACCAACCTTTACAAGTGAAGTTTACTGTTATTGCAGACGGTTCATCAACACCACCGTTTGCATCAAAAGTTATTGTTGCTGTTTTTGAAGGAATAGGCAAAACAAGAGATTCGCCTTCCTGAACAGTTATACTTGACGGTGAAACAGAACCACCTTTTGCATTAAATGAAACGGTGTACGTTTCCGCTTCATGACTATCGCAAACCTTAAATTTAATTCCATTTGCATCAGCATATGTTTTACCATAAGAAGAACTTGAATGACTGCAGATGGTAAGGTTGGTTTTAGAACCATCAAATGCATAGTTACCTATAGAAACAGTATTCATAGGTATATGAACAGTATTAAGCTTAGCACAGCTATTAAAAGTATATATTCCAATTTTCAAATCACTTTCGCCTTCAGAAATAAATACTTTTTCCAGTAATGAACAACCTTGAAAAGCACCATCATTGTATGAGCTTGTTATATCTGTTAATGTACTTGGCAATGATACTGTAGTAAGTTTTGTACAGCCCCAAAAGGAACCATTTTCAATAACTGTAACTCCTTCGGGAACAACTACGTTTGTAAGAGAGGTACAGCTTCTAAATGCTGATGCTTCTATTTTTTTGAGTGTTGTCGGAAGTGAAATCTTTAAAAGATTTGAACATCCATGAAATGCATTGTCTCCTATTATCTGGTTTGCATATGAATATGATGACTTTTCTATCGTTAATGATTTCATAGAATAACATCCCATAAAAGCACGTGTTCCTATTGTTGTGTAATTACCTGGGATGTTGATGCTTGTTAATGAAGTACAATCCATAAATGCATACGTACCAATTTTCGCATCAGAACTACCTTTAGCAAAAGTTACAGTTTCTAACTTTGAACAACCTTGAAAAGCACCATCATTGTATGAACTTGTTATATCTGTTAATGTACTTGGCAATGATACTGCAGTAAGTTTTGTACAGCCCCAAAAAGAACCATTTTCAATAACTGTAACTCCTTCGGGAACAACTACGTTTGTAAGAGAAGTACAGCTTCTAAATGCTGAAGCTTCTATTTTTTTGAGAGTTGTTGGAAGTGAAATCTTTGAAAGATTCGAACATCCATGAAATGCGTTGTCTCCTATTATCTGATTTGCATACGAATATGATGACTTTTCTATCGTTAATGATTTCACAGAATAACATCCCATAAATGCGCGTGTTCCTATTGTTGTGTAATTACCTGGGATGTTGATGCTTGTTAATGATGTACAATCCATAAATGCACACGTACCAATTTTTGCATCAGAACTACCTTTGGCAAAAGTTACGGTTTCTAACTTTGAACAACCTTGAAAAGCACCGTCATTGTATGAGCTTGTTATATCTGTTAATGTACTTGGCAATGATACTGTAGTAAGTTTTGTACAGCCCCAAAAGGAACCATATTCAATAACTGTAACTCCTTCGGGAACAACTACGTTTGTAAGAGAGGTACAGCTTCTAAATGCTGATGCTTCTATTTTTTTGAGTGTTGTCGGAAGAGAAATACTTGTAAGATTTGTGCATCCGTGGAAAGCATTATCTTTAATTGTCTGATTCGCATATGAATATGATGACTTTTCTAACTTCATTGATTTTAACGAATAGCATCCCATAAATGCGCGTGTGCCTATTGTTTTATAATTCCCAGGGATATTAACACTTGTTAATGAAGTACAATTCATAAATGCACATGTACCAATTTCCGCATCAGAACTACCCTTGGCAAAAGTTACTGTTTCTAACTTTGAACAACCTTGAAAAGCACCATTATTATATGAACTAGCTATAGACACTATGGTACTAGGAATTTGAACAGAAACAAGAGTAGAATTATTTTTAAACACACCTTGATCAATTTTAGTAACCGTATACCCACCCAAACTTGACGGGATTGAGAGGTTACTTGCTGTGCCTGAATAACCTGTAATGGTAGCCTGATTATTTGACACAGTATAGGTATAACTTCCTGAAGTTAAAGCCTTAGGCTCGATACTGAATAAATCAGAAATTTCCAAACCTGCTAAACCTGCAAGAGGTGCTGAACCCAACAGCAGAGTCACAGCAAGCAGAACTGACATAAGCTTTACATAAACTTTTTTCATTTTTTACTCCTCCTTAAGAATAATATGAAACAAATCGTTTCATAATTGGAATTATATCAAACAATTTGTTTCACGTCAAGGTGTGGCGGACATTTTATGGTATGATAATTGTGTAAATTTTTTCGTAGGAGGGGTTTTATGGAATATCAGAAACGGTTACACGATTTACGTGTTGACCATGATTTGAGACAAGAAGATGTTGCACAGATTCTTAAAACCACCTCTCAGGCTTACGGCATGTATGAAAACGGAAAAAGAAGCCTGCCGATCGAATATCTGATTAATCTTGCAAAATTCTACAATGTTTCTTCTGACTACATT
>JAZQWT010000062.1:0-8275 GCA_045632485.1 Acutalibacteraceae bacterium | reverse complement strand
CGTTTTGAGTGTCTGTCAAATTCATAACGCGGAGCGTTTTCAAATTCTTCACTGATTTCATCAGCAAGCATTAAAGCTGTACCTGACGGAGCATCAATTTTCTGATTGTGATGAGCTTCAACAATTTCAATATCGAACTGGTTGCCAAGAACTGCTGTTGCCTTTCTTGCAAGTTCTGCAATAAGATTTACGCCCAAAGACATGTTAGCACTAAAGAAAATTGCAACTTCTTTTGAAGCGTCAGCAATTTCCTGCTTCTGCTTTTCGTCAAGACCTGTAGTACATATAACAGCAGGTGTTTTTGTTTTTACAGCGTAATCAAGAATTCCTTTAAGTGCGCTGGGATGAGAAAAATCGATTATAACATCAACTTTTTCTTTAACATCTGCAGGGGAGGCGTAAACAGGATATTCTCCTGACGTTGTGTTCACATCAGTTCCGCAAGCAATCTGCAGATTATCGAAAGCTTTAGCACATTCGGTAATTGTTTTGCCCATTTTTCCGTTACAACCGCTTAATAAAATACTAACCATTTTAAACTTCCTTTTGATTCAGTGATCAGATAAGATTATATTTCTTAAGTACGTTTTCAAGTTTTGCGTGACCTTCTTCTGACATACCTACAAGAGGAAGTCTGCATTCGCCGACATTCATACCCATTATGTTCATTGCTTCTTTAACAGGGATAGGGTTAACATCAGAGAAAAGAGCGTTGCAAAGTTCTGTGTATTCAAGCTGAAGTTTAACAGATTCTTTTGTTTTTCCGTCAACACCTAACTGTGCAATATCATGTGCAACTTTAGGACAGATGTTAGAAAGAACTGAAATTGAACCTTTACCACCCATAGCTGTGAATGCTGCTACTTCGTCGTCATTACCGCAGTAGATATCAAGGCTGTCACCGCAGAGTGACATTGTTTTTGCAAGAGCAGAAATGTTTGCGTTTGCTTCTTTTGTTGCAACGATTTTTTCGTTTTCTGCAAGGATTGCATAAGTTTCGGGGAGAATGTTAACACCTGTTCTTGAGGGAACGTTATACAGAATAATGGGAGTGTTAACTCTTTCTGCTATATAGTTATAGTGGTCGATAAGACCTTTCTGTGAAGTTTTGTTGTAGTAAGGTGTTACCATAAGAAGTGCGTCAACGCCTGCGTTTTCACATTCGTTAGCAAGTCTTACAGCGTATTTTGTTGAGTTACTGCCGGCACCTGCAATAACAGGAACACGTTTGTTAGCAACATCAACTGCATATTTAACAACATCTATGTGTTCAAAAGTTGAAAGAACAGAAGCTTCGCCTGTTGTACCTGCAATAACGATAGAGTCTGTACCTTCTTCAATCTGCTGATCGATAAGTTCACCGAGACGTCTGTAATTAACATCCATATTTTTATCAAAAGGAGTAACAATAGCAACGCCAGCGCCGGTAAAAATAGTTTCTTTCATTGGGTATTCCTCCTAAAACCTAGAATCAATCCATATATCCTTCTGCACAAAGAAGTTCAGCCATAAGAACAGCACCGCCTGCTGCACCTCTTAAAGTGTTGTGAGAAAGGCATACAAATTTGTAGTCATACTGTGTGTCTTCGCGAAGTCTGCCGATAGAGATTGCCATACCGTTTTCAAGGTCACGGCAAAGCTTTGTCTGAGGCATATTGTCTTCTTCAAAATAATTGAGGAACTGTTTAGGTGCAGAGGGAAGTTCAAGCTCCTGAGCTCTGCCCTGATAATTTTTCCAGATTTCCTTGATTTCTTCGATTGAAGGTTTATTTTCAAATCTTGCAAAAACCGCACCCATATGTCCGTCTGAAACAGGAACGCGGATACACTGTGCTGTGAAATTGGGTGAAGTTGCATTTTCAATGTGATCGCCTTCAACTTTACCCCAGATTTTAAGGGGTTCCTGTTCGCTTTTCTGTTCTTCCCCGCCGATGAAGGGGATTACGTTATCTACCATTTCAGGCCATGTTTCAAAAGTTTTACCTGCACCTGAAATTGCCTGATATGTGCAAACGAGAACATCCTTAATGCCGAATTTTGAAAGAGGGAAAAGTGCGGGCACATAACCCTGAAGTGAGCAGTTGGGTTTTACTGAAATAAAACCGCGTTTTGTACCAAGGCGTGTTCTCTGTGATTCGATGATTTTTGCATGGTCTGCATTAAGCTCGGGGAGAAGCATAGGAACATCAGGTGTACCTCTGTGTGCACTGTTGTTTGAAACAACAGGACATTCAGCTTTAGCATATTTTTCTTCAAGAGCTTTTATTTCATCTTTATTCATATCAACTGCACAGAAAACGAAATCAACCTGTGATGAGATTTTTTCTACATCTTCTGTTGCGTTCATAATTACTAAATCAGCCATTTTTTCAGGGATAGGTTTTTCCATACACCAACGTGAACCAACAGCATCTTTATAAGTCTTACCTGCTGTCCTGGGGCTTGCAGCGAGTACTTTTACATCAAACCAGGGGTGGTTTTCGAGCAAAGTTGCAAAGCGCTGACCAACCATACCTGTAGCGCCGATAATACCAACATTAAATTTTTTCATAACTTTACCTCCGATTTTGCAATTTGGCATTGAAAAATCACACAACAAGTGTTAATATATTAAATACCACAATTACATATATGATACCATTATATGAAAACGTTGTCAAATATTTTTATGTACAAATATATAGGATTTATTGAGGATTTATTATGAAAAAAAGCGACTTTTTTTACAATTTACCGCAAGAACTTATTGCACAGACTCCAATTGAGCATCGTGAGATGTCAAGACTTATGAAACTTGACAGAAATTCTGATGAAATAAGACATTGTCATTTTTATGATATTGTTGATTTTTTCAACGAAGGTGATTGCCTTGTACTTAACAATACAAAGGTGCTTCCGGCTCGTCTTTATGGTGTGAA
Organism: Acutalibacteraceae bacterium; assembly: GCA_045632485.1. Classification (GTDB taxonomy): domain Bacteria; phylum Bacillota; class Clostridia; order Oscillospirales; family Acutalibacteraceae; genus SIG575. The sequence continues at coordinate 5,357 of JAZQWT010000062.1, read as the reverse complement.
GGAAGAAACAGGTGCAGTTGTTGAGTTTCTTCTTCTGAATCAGAAAGAGCTTGACGTGTGGGAAGTTATTGCAGGTCCCGGTAAACGTGCAAAGCCGGGCACAAAATTCACTTTTGGCGATGGTCTTCTTAAGTGTGAAGTGGTTGATGTTCTTGACGGTGGAAACCGTGTTGTTAAATTCATTTATGACGGTAATTTTTATGATATTCTCGACAGGGTCGGGGAAATGCCTCTTCCGCACTATATAACCGAAAAACTTGAAGACAAAGACAGATACCAGACTGTTTATGCTGAAAATTTAGGCTCAGCTGCAGCACCTACTGCAGGACTTCATTTTACACCCGAATTGCTTGAAAAAATTAAAGAAAAAGGGGTAAAAGTATGTTTTGTTACACTGCATGTTGGCCTTGGCACTTTCAGGCCTGTAAAGGCAGATGACATACTTGAACACAAGATGCACAGCGAACATTACTGGTTGCCTGCAGAAACTGCTGAAGCAATAAACGAAACACATAAAAACGGTAAAAGAGTTATTGCTGTAGGTACAACTTGTTGCAGAACTCTTGAATCGGTTGCGACCTTCCGAGGTGAAATCAAAGAAGATGAAGGTTGGACAGATATTTTTATTTATCCGGGTTATGAGTTCAAGTGTATAGACGGACTTATTACTAATTTTCACTTACCCGAAAGCACTCTCATTATGCTTGTGAGTGCCTTCTACGGATACGAAAAAACAATGCAGGCCTATAAAACTGCTGTGGACGAGAAATATAAATTTTTCTCATTAGGCGATGCCTGCTGCATTTTATAATTTAAGGAGCACAATATATGTATAAACTTATAAAAAAATGCGGTAACGCAAGACGAGGAGAATTTGCAACTGTTCACGGAACTGTGCAGACACCTGCATTTATGAATGTAGGTACTTCTGCTGCAATCAAGGGCGGACTTTCATCTTATGACCTTGATGAAATAAAGTGTCAGGTTGAGCTGTGTAACACATATCATCTTCACGTAAGACCCGGTGACGAGCTTATAAGAGAACTTGGCGGTCTTCACAAGTTCATGGGATGGGATAAACCTATACTTACAGACAGTGGCGGATTCCAGGTGTTTTCTCTCGCAAAACTCCGTAACATTAAGGAAGAAGGCGTTACCTTTTCTTCACATATTGACGGTAAAAAGATTTTTATGGGTCCTGAAGAAAGTATGCGTATTCAGTCTAATCTTGCATCAACTATTGCAATGGCATTTGATGAATGTGTTGAAAATCCTGCACCATATAAATATTCAAAAGAAAGTTGTGAAAGAACAACACGTTGGCTTTACCGATGTAAAGAAGAAATGGAAAGGCTTAATGCCTTACACGATACTCTTAATAAAAAGCAGATGCTTTTCGGTATAAATCAGGGTTGCACTTATGATGATCTGCGAGTTGAGCATATGCAGAGAATTGCTGAGCTTGACCTTGACGGATATGCTATCGGTGGTCTTGCTGTAGGTGAACCCAAGGAAGATATGTATCGTATAATTTCTGCGGTCGAACCATATATGCCTACAGAAAAACCAAGATATCTTATGGGTGTCGGCACGCCAGGTAATATTATTGAGGCGGTCAGCCGAGGGGTTGATATTTTCGACTGTGTTATGCCTTCAAGAAATGCCCGTCACGGTCATCTTTTTACATGGGACGGTATAATTAACCTTAATAACGCAAAATTTGAAAATGATTCTGAACCTATTGAACCGGGATGTCAGTGTCCCACTTGTCAGCGTCATTCAAAAGCTTATATCAGACATCTTTTCAAAGCCAAAGAGGTATTGGGGCTTCGTCTTGCTGTTACTCATAATCTGTACTTTTACAATACTCTTATGGAAAAGATACGTGAAGCACTTGATAACGATACTTTCGATGAGTTTAAAGAGAAATACGTTGATATCCTTGACAAAAGAAAGAAATAACGAGGTGAAATTATGAAAAAAGGTATTATCTTACTTTTGGCGGTTTTATGCTTAACCGCGATTTTTTCAGGTTGTGAAAAAGTAAACAGGAATCCTGAAACAACAGTTGCGGAAAAGACAACTATTACTGCTACATTACCTGAAGTTGAATCATCATACAACAAGAAAAGCAGAACCATGAAATATGTTTACCGTGATGTAAACGGAAAGGTTATGAGCATATCTGTTATCACTTACACAGAAAAGAAGCAGATCGAAAGTGAAAGTACTTACGATGCAGACGACAAGCTTATAAACAAAAAGTCTTATAAGTACGATGAAAATTCTAATATCATTGAAGAAGCAGTGTATAATTCAGAAAATAAACTTGAATATATGTACAAAGACTATGAGTACAAAGAAGTTTCAGACGGTAAGTTTATTCTTCTGAAGCATAATCGTTATAATTCGGAAATGAAATGTGATACTATATTCAAGTATAAATATGATAAAAATAACAACAGAATCGGCATGGAAACATATTCTCCCGAAGGTAATTTACTTACTAATAATGAGTTCTGAAAAGAAGGCTGTACCCGGAAGCGGTACAGCCTTTTTTGTCAACAACAATGCTGTGACGGCGGGAAAAATTCATTTGTAGGAAATCTGATTTTTCTGAATGATTCGCAGGGGTCTTCTGTATCTACACAACATTCCTTTTTAGGAATACAGAAATCGTATGCGGGAATAAGCATCTGTACATCTCTTTCAAGCTGAACAATAGTGAAAATACCAAGAGTAACTTTTACTGCTATTTCGTTGTTTGTGGAAAAATCGCCGTCAAAGCATTCAGCAACGCAACGGGGGATTTTACAGGCACACTCGCAGCAACACTCGTTATTTTTACACAGTGAAGAATCAAGAACAATCGGGTCTACTGTCTGAATTTTAGCACGTGGTACGGTTTTTACACATGGAAGTTGCACATCGTATCTGTCGTTGCGGAACTCTGAAGTAAAAGTTTTTACTGTGCCTTCACCGCCAAAGAGAACACATTTTTTGCTGAACGTTGCAAGTCCGCAAACTCTCTGGGTGTCACAGCTGTGTGACATAAAGACATCAAAACTGATTTTGAAGAAAAATGTAATATCAACAGAATAACAACCTTTATTAAACGGCACTTCTTCAACGTCAATGCAAGCATTTAATATTTCAGCTTTTTTGGCACGGACAGATTTGGCACAGTTTATAATGTTCTGCGCACCGTCTGTAAAATGAACTTTTAAATCTGCAAGACAATCTCTGTCGCAACAAGAATCGTAAACACGGCTTGTATCAATGCACACGGCTTCTTTAAACTTCTGTCCCGGATTGGAATAATTGCAAAATCTGTTTTCCGCCATTTCTTTTCCTCCTTGTATTAAATTTGAAATTTCTAAAACTTCACTACCATTATATGAATACGTCAATAAATGGTTAAAAAATATATTATCAGTACAAATGATAAATCAGAAAATATTTTTGATAAGAGTGTTCTATGTATTCAACCGAATATAGTTTTGAATTATTTTGTCTGTTTTTGTATTAAATATTATGTTGACAAGAATCTCTTTTAGGGTTAAAATATACTATGTATAATTTTGTAATCTTTGAAAGGATGAAATTTATGAGCAATATCAACGAGTTGTACGATTTATGGTGTAAAAATGCAGATAGTGATGCAGACCTTATCAAAGAGCTTGAAAGCATCAGAGGTAACGAGGATGAAATCAATGACAGATTTTATCGTTCACTTGAATTCGGTACAGGCGGCTTGCGCGGAGTTATCGGCGCAGGTACAAACAGAATGAATGTTTATACTGTTAATCAGGCAACACAGGGTCTTGCTGATTATCTTAAAGAGAATTTTGAGAATCCTTCAGTTGCCATTGCATATGATTCAAGAATCAAATCTGACTTTTTCGCGAAGGGTGCAGCTTCTGTTCTTGCAGCGAACGGCATCAAGGTGTACATCTATAAAGAACTTGTTCCCACACCCATGCTTTCTTTTGCGGTAAGACGTCTCGGATGTTCTTCCGGTATTGTTATCACAGCAAGCCATAATCCTGCAAAATACAACGGTTTCAAATGTTATGATCCTCGTGGTTTCCAGATGACTGATGAGGGCGCAAAAGCAACATATGAATTTATTCAGAACGTTGATATTTTTAATGATGTAAAAGTAGTCGATTTTGATAAGGCAGTTGAGAATGGACAGATTGAATATATTGAAGAATGGCTTATCAATGAATTCTTTGAAAATGTTGAGGCACAGAGAGTTGATAAAGATGCTTGTGTAGACAGTGACCTTAAAATCATCTATACTCCTCTCAATGGTACAGGTAACAAGCCTGTTCGTAAGATTCTTGGAAGAATGGGTCTTAATAATGTAAGAGTTGTTACTGAACAGGAAAATCCTAACGGTAATTTCCCCACTTGTCCTTATCCTAACCCTGAAATCCGTCAGGCTTTTGAATGTGCACTGAAGATGGCAGCAGAAGAAAGTGCAGACTTACTTCTTGCTACTGACCCTGACTGTGACCGTGTTGGTATTGCAGTTAAAACAGGTGATGACTATCGTCTTATGACAGGTAACGAAGTTGGTGCAATGCTTACTGAATATATTCTTTCGACAAAAAAAGCAGAAGGCACACTTCCGCAGAATCCGATAGTTGTTAAAACTATTGTTACAAGTGAACTTATCAGATCAATCGCTGATAAATACAATACTGAAACTGCAGATTTGCTCACCGGATTCAAATATATTGGTGAGCTTATTACACAGCTTGAAGAAAAAGGCGAAGCAGACCGTTATGTGCTTGGTATGGAAGAAAGCTACGGTTACCTGGCAGGTACTTATGCACGTGATAAAGATGGTGTTGTGGCTGCAATGCTTATTACAGAAATGGCTGCTCATTATAAGAAACTGGGCAAAACTCTTGCTGAAGTTATGGATGATATTTATGCTGAACATGGTATTTATATCAACACGCTTCTCAACTTTGCGTTTGAAGGTGCAGAGGGTATGGCAACAATGAGCAGAATGATGGAAAATATGCGTCAGAATCCTCCTGTAGAAATCGCAGGACTCAGTGTTGTAAAAGTTTCAGACTATAAAATGAGCACTGCTACTGATATAAAAACAGGTGATGTAAGTAATATTGATTTACCCAAATCAAATGTTTTGTCTTATGGTCTTGAAGATGCTTGTTCTGCTATAGTTCGTCCTTCAGGTACTGAACCTAAAATTAAAATTTATATCACAGCTCACGCAAACAGCTTTGATGACGCGAATAAAATTACAGAAAATATTACAGAAGATATGAAAAAAATTCTTGGTATTTAAAAGATACGGTGGGTAAGTAAATTATGCTTAA
>JAZQWT010000061.1:0-9758 GCA_045632485.1 Acutalibacteraceae bacterium | reverse complement strand
ATCGGTAACGGCGGTATCTGTAAAGGTGCTCACGTACCTACATATCTTAAAGATGAAAGAGTTGAAATTGTAGGCGTTTGCGATATCATCGAAGAACGTGCACAGTTCTTAAAAGATGAATATTTCCCTGATGCAAAGGTTTATACAGACTACAAAGAGCTCCTTAAAGATGAAACTATTGATTCTGTTGATATCTGCACACCTAACTACCTCCATTCAATCATTGCAGTTGACGCTTTCAAGGCAGGTAAACATGTTTTCTGTGAAAAGCCTGATGCTATTGATGTTACAGAGGTTCTCAAAATGCAGAAAGCAGCAGACGAAGCAGGTAAAGTTCTTATGGTTATGAGAAATAACCGTTTTGTAGCCGCTTCTCAGTATGCTAAAAAATATATCGATGCAGGAAAAATGGGCGATGTTTACGCAGGTCGCTGCGGATGGCAGAGAAGACGCGGTATCCCCGGTAAAGGTGGTTGGTTCACAACAAAAGCTCAGTCAGGCGGCGGTCCTCTTATCGACCTTGGCGTTCATATGATTGACCTTGCAATCTGGCTTATGGGTAACCCCACTCCCGTATCCGTAAGTGCAAACACATTCTGCAAATTTGCAGATAACGATACAAGTGACTCTGTAAACTCTGATTTTGGTGACAAGAATTCAGAAGGCACATTTGACGTTGAAGACCTGGCAATGGGTATGATCAGATTTGATAACGGAGCAGTGCTTCAGATTGAATTCAGCTGGGCATCAAACATCAAGAGAGAACGCCGTTTTGTTGAACTTCGCGGTTCAAAATCAGGTCTTAAATGGGAAAATGACGATGTTGAAATCTTCACAGAAGAAGCAGGTCAGCTTCTTGATATCAAACCTGCAGGAAACCTTGAAAGCAAAGGTCATCACAACAACCTTGTTCACTATCTTGATGTGCTCACAAAGGGTGCAGATGCTTGCTTCAAGCCTCAGCAGGGTGTCGATATGATTAAGATTCTCTGCGCAATTTATAAATCAGCAGAAACAGGCAGAGAAGTTGTGCTTTAATAAGATATTTCAATAGATTTTACCTCCCCTTGGAAACGCAAGGGGAGGTGGATTTTTCATTGAAAGGAGTATTTTCAGATGAAATATGCAATAATCGGCACAGGCTGGATTGCCAAAGCTTTTGCTGATGGTGTGAAAATCGCAGAGGGCCTTTCTCCTTATGCAATATACTCAAGAACACGTGAAAAAGGTGAAGATTTTGCACGTCTGACAGGGGCAGAAAAGGTGTTTACAAACCTTGAAGAAATGGCGTGCTGTGACGAAATCGATGCAGTTTATATTGCCTCTCCAAATGCTTTTCATTACAGCCAGAGCAAACTTTTTTTAGAGCACGGAAAACACGTAATATGTGAAAAACCAATAACTGTTTGTCCGTCGGAATTTGAGGAACTTTTTGCACTTGCAAAGGCAAAAAAACTTGTGTATACGGAAGCCATAATGATGATGCATTTTCCAAATAAAAATCTTATTGAAAATGCAATAAAACGCATCGGAAAAATCTTTTCTGCAAGGGTGGATTTTTCTCAGCTTTCGTCGAAATATCCGGCTCTTGTAAACGGTGAAAATCCTAACATTTTTAATCCTGAAATGGCAACAGGTTGTCTTATGGATTTGGGAATTTATAACATATATTTTGCTTTGTATTATTTCGGAAAACCTGAAAAAATCACCTCAACCTGTCTTAAACTTGACACAGGTGCTGATGCTCTCGGGACAGCAGTTTTTCATTATCCCGACAAACAGATTACTCTTACTTATTCAAAAGTAGGACAGTCAAGAACTGCAACTGAAATTTACGGTGATAAGGGCACAATCGTAGTAGAATCAATAAGTAAGCTCGTTAATATCAAGCTGATTTACAATGACGGAACGGAAGAAATCATAGCATCAGACACAGAAAAAGAAGACGTTATGAGCTATGAAGCAAAGGACTTTTTCCGCTATATCCGTGACCATGATGCTTGTTCTGGTGAGTATGAAAAATGTGCGGAGTTTTCACTTGAAGTGAGCCGTATTATGGAAGAAATCAGAAAGCAGAACGAACTGAATTATGCATCTGTCAGATAATAAAAAATCAACGCAAAAAACGTAAAAAATAACATCAGAATATAACTTTTTTATGACATCTTTTTACTTGTGAAAAGATGTCATTCTTTTGTTTAAAATGTTTCGGAATTGTTACGGAAAATATTGAGTATTTTTAAGTGTTTTTTGTTAATAAACATTATCAGAAAAAATGTTAAAAATTTATGAAGATAAGGTGCGTTTTTAGTTGACAAATTGACGCGAAAGTGATACAATACAATGGATAGAATAGAGTTAGTGGGAGTGTATCTATCGCATATTTCTTTTAAAGAAAAATAACCGCTGATTCTTACCGAAATCCTGCAATACGGAGAGTGCTATTATGGCTGAAGAAAAGAAAGAAATTGAAGAAAAGAAAGAAACTATAAAAATCCCGAGAGCAAGAACAATGGAGATTTTGTATAAGCCTGTTTTCGACGTAGGTCTTAATATGGCAGTGGATTATTATACACGTGTTCTGCTTACTGACTATAAAGTGGGTATCATTCAGCCGGAAACATATATTCCCGTGGCTGAAAAAACGAATCAGATTGCTGAAATCGCTAAATGGACGATTGAAGAAGCCTGCGATGCAATTCTGAGAACGCAGGAACGCGGTGCAGATATTCACAGTGTTATTCTCTGGACTTCTCTGAAACATCTTAATAAGAAGAATTTTGTCAGAACAATGATGAATATTGTTGATAAGAAAGATATTGATCACGATAAATTCTGTTTCCAGATTACAGACCATATTCTTCAGGCAGATAGTGAAATTATTGCAAAGAATATTCTGGAGTTACGTAAAGAAGGCTTCAAGGTTGCAATTGACGATTTCGGAGTTGAATATACTTCACTTACAAATCTCGGCCAGTACGAGGTTGATTATATCGGAATTGATGGTTCTCTCACAATTAACATAGAAGAAAATGAGCGTCAGCAGAATATGCTCCAGGGTATCATTGATTTTGCAAAGAAAATCGAAACAAAGGTTATGGTTTCAGGAGTTGCAACTCAGGAAAAAGCAGAACTTCTTAAAACCATGGGCGTTGACAGAATGTCAGGACCTCTTTACGGCGACTTTATTAAAGAAAAAGAAATCTCTATTTAACAGATATGACTCTTATGAAAGGAGTTGGATATTTTGGCAAAGAAACAAAATGTGCAGTTTGACCAGTACAATCCCGAAATGGAAAAGTATGGTGTCCGCACATCGGCAAAAAAAGTCAGAAAAAGTAAATTGCTTTTACGTATTGTTGTTATCATCCTTGTATTGTTGCTTTTGTTCCTTACAATATTCTTCGGATGTGTAACTTACGCAAACCAGGCAGGTCGATTCACAGTAAACCTTGACCCTGATGCAATCGAAAAATATGGTATTACACTTTTTGAGAGTTACGAGCAGGCATACGGTTTAGGTGCTTGGGCAAACGGAGGCACAGGTCCGGACGGAAAACCAAACGCTGACAGTAACTATGAATCGGGTGTTTTGATCCGTGGTAATGCCGTTGAAAATATGGATAACATTACTGAGGAATGGTTGCCGGAAGATGTCGACAGTGCAAACCACTCAGGCAGTCACAACGGTGACGCAAACGGTGATGGCGAAATTGACTACATAGCATATACATTCTATCTTAAAAATGTAGGTAGAGAGAATGCAGACTATAACGCTTCAATTGACGTTCTTTCAGTAGACCTTAATGCTGACGAAGCACTCAGAGTAAAGGTTTACAGAAACGGTGAAGCAATTACATATGGTAAAAAACCTGTCAGAGGTACTGAAAGAGATGAATATGCAAAATTCGGTATCGACAAGTTCTTTGCTAAAGAAAATAAGGTTATGGATAGAAAAGTAACCAATTTCAAATCAGGCGCAGTTGACAAATATACAGTTGTCATCTGGCTTGAAGGATGGGATCCTGAATGTGTTGATAATATTATGGGAGGAGAGGTTAAGCTGTCTATGATGTTCCATGTTATAGACAAAGAAGCCGAAAACGAGGAGCTTGTTTAGGAAAAAAGTGAACAACACACTTTCTTAAATTAAGCAAGTTCCTTAAGTAACTTTTCTCCCCTTAAAACTATCAACACATATTTGGATATAAATTAAAAAAATGAAAGTAAAACTTTCAAAATTTTTATGGAGGTAATATTCATGAAAAAGACAATGAGAAAAAGTGCATTGCTTTCATCAGTAGCAATGCTCATCGTATCTGCTATCGTTCTTACATCAGCTACATATGCATGGTTCTCATCATCAAAGAAAGTATATGTAGAAGAACTCGAAGCAAGTGTTAAAGTTTCAACAGGTCTCCTTATCTCAGTTGATAAGGGTGGCGAATGGGGCACACAGGTTGACTTCGCAGATGCAGTTGCAGTTAAAGACGGTTGGGTAGCAGGTGTTCCTGAAAGATTCGACCCCGTTTCAACAGCTAACGGTAACGACTGGATCACAGCTGTTTTTGAAGAAACAGACCTTAGCGTATCTTCAGTAACACCCGGTGAAAAATTTGTAGCTGTTCCTCTTTGGGTAACAGGTCCTATCGGTGACACAGTTAAAGCTGTTGTTAACTTCGGTGGTACAGACGCTACAGCAGCAAAGAACGTTAAATTTGCTCTTATTCCTACAACAGACGGCGAAACAGCAACTGGTTACTCAAAAGCTGTTGCAGCTGATGGTTCAACAGGTACATTCAACGGCGTTTCAGCTAAAGGTACAACAGATACAACAGAAAACAGTGCTTATGTAACATCAGGCGGCACAACTGTTTCTGAAGTAGCAGCTGACGGTGGTATCACTTTCACAATCGCTGAAGGCACATCAACAGATGCTCCTATGAAGTTCCTCGCTTACATCTGGCTTGAAGGTAATGATCCTGACTGTAAGATGCTCGACTTCGACGTTGCAGGTGAAGACATTACATTCGCTATGTCACTTGAAATCGTAGAATAATTTATTGAATCAATTATTTTTTAGTGATTGTTCAACTTTAGAGTTATAAACATAGCTCGCTAAATCGTTTCAAATATCGGCTTTTGAAACAGCTTAAAACTTAAAAACATAGCCGGGCGGGGTTTAACCGCCTCGCCCGGTATGTGTTTCCTCTCAAAAAAAATACTTCTCATATATCGTTATACAATTATATATATAGCAAATATCTCAACTTAACTTCGAAAATAAAAGAGAAATCTTTTAATATATAAATCAAAAAATCAAAATCAAAAGAAAAAAATAAAAATAAAGGTGGGTTCGGATTATGCCGGAAGAAAAAAAAGAAAAAAAGGCAGACAAAATAATAGAAACTGCAGGTGACATAGTTACTGCAATAATACTTGTGTTTGCAGTTGTATTTACGGTCTTGACATTATCCTCAGCTAACTCAGAAGATGGCTTGCCCAATGTTGCAGGTTATTCACTGTTCTCTGTTCAGTCAGATTCAATGGAAACTGTATTCTACACAGGTGACCTTCTTCTTATCAAGGAATATAAAGGTGAAGAACTTAATCCCGGTGATATTATTTCGTTCAGAACAATTGAACAGGGTCAGTACATTATCAATACCCATAGAATTATAGAGTGTCATGAGATTCAGGACATCAAAACTTATACAACAAAGGGTGATAACACTCCTGCAAAGGATAGCACTGACGTTGTAGAAAGCGAAATTGTCGGCGTTTATTCCTATAAATCAGAACAGGAAAACGGTGTAGATAAAGGTGTAAGAATAAAAGGTCTCGGTAAAGCGATTGATTTCGTAAAGGGTACAGGTGAAACAGGTGAAAAATGGAGCCTTACACTTAACGAAGGTACTCCTGACGAAAGACGACTTAACCTTTCATTCCTTTTCTTCATAATTCTTCCTCTTGCACTTATCTTCCTCTTCCAGATTTATAAATTTATTACAGCTCTCAATGCTTCAAAGAAAGAAAAAATGGCAGAAGAAATCGCAGAAAACGGCGAACTTTCAGAAGAACTTAAAAAGAAAGCAATTGAAGAGTATCTTGCAAAACAGGCTGAAGAAGAACTTAAAAAGAAAGCCGTTGAAGAGTATCTCGCTAAGCAGGAAGCTGAAAAAGCAAGTGACGAAAGTGGCGAAGAAAAATAAAATCCGATAAAATCCGTAGAGGCGGCCTATGGCCGTCCGCACGGAAAAAGGATTATTATATATATAATAGAAAGCAAATTTTCAAAATATTTACGAGGTGACAAAAATGAGCATACTGTTGAACTTCATTCAGGATTTTTTAGGACAGTTCTTTGTAAGCGGTTTTTGGGGAACACTTAAAGGTATCGGTCTCGGTATCGCAAATATCTTCAATATACCTAAATACATAGAAATCTTCAAAAAATATTCATCTAACTTCGGTGCAGGCGAATGGGCACTTGCAATTCTTTGTGTTGTACTTATCGTTGCTGCTCTCGCTGCAATTATCTTCCTTGTTGCACTTCTTGTCAAAAAATATGTCAGAGTACGCAAAACTCTTGTTGACCAGGAAGAACTTCTTAACGAGGTTGGTAATCTTAACCGCGAAGTTATCAAACTTAATATGGAAAAGCAAAAAATCCTTGCCATGAAAGTTTCACAGTTAGGTCTTCGCCCCGATGAATCTCCTTATGAGGATATTGAAGAAGAAAAAGAAGAAAAGAAAGAGGAAGAAGTCGACAAAACTGCAGAAGACTATAGCCGTTTCTACAAGCTCACTCAGGTTGACCTTGCTATGAAGGACTATGTTCAGCACGATTTCGATAACGATATTACTCTTCCTGAATTCTGCGAGCGTTTCCGTAACTTTGCTTGTAGCAGACTTGGTCTTTACTATGAAATTGACATACTTCGTCTTTTCCTCTCAGGCTTTGCAGCAGCAAGACTTATTATCCTTCAGGGTATTTCAGGTACAGGTAAAACTTCACTTCCCTATGCTTTTGGTAAATTCATTCAGAACGACGTAACTATCGCATCAGTTCAGCCTTCATGGCGTGACCGTACTGAGCTTTTCGGTTACTTCAACGAATTCACAAAGCGTTTCAATGAAACTGAAGTTCTCAAGAGAATGTACGAAGCTTGCTTTATGGAAGACGTTTCAGTTGTTATCCTGGACGAAATGAATATCGCTCGTGTTGAATATTACTTCGCTGAGCTCCTTTCAATCCTCGAAATGCCTTCACGTGATGAATGGGTTGTTTCACTTGTTCCCACAGTATGGCCTACTGACCCCGAACTTTTCTTCGATGGTAAATTCAGACTTCCTCCCAATATGTGGTATGTCGGCACAATCAATAACGACGACTCTACTTTCGCCGTTACTGATAAGGTTTATGACCGTGCTATTCCCATCGACATCAATACAAAAGGTAAATTCTTTGAAGCACCTCTTACAGATCCTCTCTATCTTAACTACAAACATCTTGAAGCTCTCTTCGATGAAGCTAAAGCAAAATATCCCGTTTCAGAAGAAGCTCTTAAGAAGTTTGCTGAACTTGACGATTATGTTATCGAACATTTCCGTATAGCTTTCGGTAACCGTATTCTTAAACAGCTTAAAGACTTTGTTCCTGTTTACGTTGGTTGTGGCGGTAAGGAAATCGATGGTATCGACTTTATCCTTGCTCACAAAATCCTTCGTAAATTCGAAAGCCTTAACGTTTCTTACATCCGTAACGAAATCGGCGGTCTTATTACATATCTTAACAAAAACTTTGGTAAAAATAATATGAAGGATTCTAAGGATTATCTTGAAAGACTTCAGAAGCTTATGTAATTTATTAAGCTTTATAGCACAACTAATCTTCACACAAAAGGGGACGTTCTCAGATGAGCGAATCATATCTTGATTTATACTCTGAATATCAGGGCAAAATGGCTGAAATGACTGCCGGAAACCCGTATTATGATTTTATGTACGAGGCTATTTCCACCGGTCACAACAATTTCTCTCAATTTAATAGATTCTTTGAAAAGAAAATAGACATCCGTTGGGTTGAGGCTATTGAAAAGTGCATCATCCCTATTGACAATATTCTCAGAAATCCCCGTAAGTTCATTGTGCAGGAAGAAGAAGTTGTTATTATTGAACGTGCAAAGAAAATCACTACGGAATCAATAAGACATCTGGCTCAACATACTAATATGATTTCTAAGGTTGAAGATGACGGTAGCGTTATGCCCAGCAAAATTCTTAACGTTTTCCGTGAAGAAAGCTACGAAATTTATGAAAACCGTTTTTTGTTCACCCTTATTAAACAGCTTGAGTATTTCATCAATGTCAGATATGAAGCTCTGGCAAATATGCCTGACGATGAAAACCTCAATTCACTTAAAATGGAAAGCTCAGTTAAAAAAGGAAATGAGCTTATAACCTTCAAAATGGAGGTTGCAACCAAATTTACAAGTGATGAAGATGTAGACGGCAAAAAAGAAAAATCTGTTATGGACAGAATACGCAGAGTTAAAACTCTTGTTGATGACTTTGTTCATTCAAACTTTATGAGAGAAATGCGTAAATGTGTTCCTGTCCGTCCACCTATCATGAGAACTAACGTTATTCTGAAGGATCCAAACTTTAACCAGTGCCTCGGATTATGGCAGTTTATCCATTCATATGATGACGTTGGATACGAAATTACCCTTAAAGAATCAGATGATATGGTAAGTGACAGCTATCGTGATGAACTTTACGGTGTGCTTGCCTACAACTATATGCTTCTTAAAAAGAACACTGCTCCTGAAAGCAGTTACAGAGGTAAACTCAGAAAGCGTAAAATTAAACCGAAATTTATCAAGCGCCTCGCGGAAGAACTCGTTGTTAATTATGATCTGGACGAAGTTGAAATCAGAAAAGTTTTCATTGATGAAATGAAACTTGCTCATAAGAAAAAGACTGCAGGCGAACAGAAAATCAGAGAAGCTATCGATCGTGCTTTGGCTCACGAAAAAGAACGTAAACGCCTTATTGAAGAAAAAATCAAGGCAGAAATCGAAAGAAAGAAAGAAATTGAGCGTCGCAGAATTGAACGCGAAAAAGCAAGAATTGCGAAAGAGAAAGAAATGGAAAGACTTCGCAAGGAACGAGAGAGAGCAAGAGAAAAAGCCAAGAAGGAAAGAGAAATTGCTCTCGAAAAAGCAAGACGAGCAAGAGAAAAAGAAAAACAGCGTCTTGCAAAACTCAGGGAACAGCAGGCAATTGCAGCTGCCAAGGAAAAAGAACGTATTGCAAAGCAGAAAGAAAAAGAACGTATTGCAAAAGAAAAAGCTCTCGAATTGGAAAGGCAGCGTAAAGCTAAAGAACTTGAGAAAAAGCGCATAGCAAGAGAGAAAGCAGAAGCACTCGAACGTGAACGCAAAGCAAAAGCAAAGGAAAAAGCAAGAATTGCAAAAGAAAAAGCTGAACTTGAAGCAAAAGAAAAAGCAGCGGCAGAGAGAGCAAAACAGAAAGAAAAAGAAAGATTAGAAAAAGAAAAAGCTGAGGCTCTCGAAAAAGAACGTAAAGAAAAAGAAAGATTAAGAGAAAAGGCTGCTAAAGAAAAAGCAATCCAGCTTGAGAAAGAAAGAATTGCAAATGCTAAGGCTAGAGAGAAAGAAAGAATCCAGAAAGCTAAAGAAAAAGCAATTCAGGAAGAAAAAGAACGCAAAGAAAAAATAAAAGCAAAAGAA
>JAZQWT010000060.1:0-37805 GCA_045632485.1 Acutalibacteraceae bacterium | reverse complement strand
AAGTTAAGTACACATTCTGCCAGTGGCTCATCTGGTTCTTCCTCCTTGGTTGTGCTTGGTATTTCGTATAATTCATAACATAGTTTGAATTAACGTAAACTGAATAACATTAAGCCCTCTGTAGAAATACAGAGGGCTTTTTTGTATATATAAAAAAGTTTAAAAAATTTAAAAAAACTGGAATAAAAACCTTGACAGAGCGGCATAGGTATTGTATAATAATGAGGCTGTAAAGTTCAATTGCTTTACACGCTATGTTCAGGAGGTGTCAGATCAATGGCAAAGAACCTTCAGGTGGCAGTTCTGCTTGATTATTACGGCGATTTGCTTACAGAAAAGCAACGTGATTTTATTTCGTTGTACTATGATGAGGATTTGTCACTTTCAGAAATTGCTGAAAACGAAGGCATAACCCGTCAGGGTGTGCGTGATTCAATTAAACGTGCAGAGACCCTTCTTTTTGAAATGGAAGAAAAATTAGGTCTTGCAAAACGTTTTGAAGAGATTAAGGATAAGCTGAACCTTATAAATGAAAGTGCAATTGAAATCAGTAAGATTAATATGCAGACACTTCTCTCAAAAGAAATCAGCGAACTTACAGTCAAAATCAGAACAGCAGTTAATGAAATTTCTCAATAAAGGAGAATCGACATGGCTTTTGAAGGACTTGCCGATAAGCTTGAAGAAGCGTTTAAAAAGTTAAAAAGTAAAGGAAGTCTTACCGAATCCGATGTTAAAGAGGCTATGCGTGAAGTCCGTCTTGCATTACTTGAAGCTGACGTAAGCTACAAAGTTGCAAAAGATTTCACTAAAACTGTTACTGAGCGTGCAATTGGTGCTCAGGTTATGGAAAGCCTTACGCCCGGGCAGATGGTTATCAAAATTGTCAACGAAGAATTAACAGCACTTATGGGCGGTACAAAATCACGTCTTGCTGTTGCAAATCATCCGCCGACGGTTGTTATGATGTGCGGTCTTCAGGGTTCAGGTAAAACAACTCATAGTGCTAAAATCGCAATGATGCTTAAAAATCAGGGTCACAGACCTTTGCTCGTTGCGTGTGATATTTACAGACCTGCTGCTATCAAGCAGTTGCAGGTTGTGGGTGAACAGGCAGGCGTTCCCGTTTTTGAAATGGGTACTGAAAATCCTGTTAAAATTGCTGAGAATGCTATTAAACTTGCTAAAGATCAGGGTTATGACTATGTTTTCCTTGATACTGCAGGCCGTCTGCATATCGACGAGGAACTTATGCAGGAGCTGAAAAGCGTAAAAAGTGCAGTTCATCCTCATGAAATTCTTCTCGTAGTTGATGCTATGACAGGTCAGGATGCAGTTAATGTTGCAACATCATTTAATGAGGCTCTCGGAATTGATGGTCTTGTCCTTACAAAGCTTGATGGTGATACACGTGGCGGTGCTGCTCTTTCAGCGCGTGCTGTTACAGGTAAGCCCATAAAGTTCGTAGGTATAGGCGAAAAGCTCGGAGATCTTGACGTTTTCCACCCCGATAGAATGGCATCCCGTATTCTTGGTATGGGTGACGTACTTTCTCTTATTGAAAAAGCTGAACAGGCTATCGACGAAAAGAAAGCTGAAGAACTTGAAGCTAAACTTCGCGAAAACAAATTTGATCTCAATGACCTTATTGAACAGATTGAATCAGTAAGAAAAATGGGTTCAATTAAAGATACACTTAAAATGCTTCCCGGTATCGGCAAAAAGGTTGATGAAATCGACATCGACGAAAGAAAGTTTGACAGACTTCGTGCACTTGTTGAGTCAATGACTCCTCAGGAAAGAGAGAAACCGGATATCATCAATCCCTCACGTAAAAGACGTATTGCTGCAGGTAGCGGACAGACAGTTGAAGATGTAAATAAGCTTCTTGCACAGTTTAAACAGATGCAGAAAATGTTTAAACAGCTCAATGGTAAATCAGGTTCAAAGAAAAAGCGTAAACGTTTTAATATGTCACAGCTTGGCAATATGAACGGATTTAATATTTAATCAAGTTTATTAAAAAATAAAAATATATAATTTATTGGAGGAAACAAAAATGGCAGTAAAAATCAGATTGCGTCGTATGGGCGCTAAAAGAGCACCTTTCTATCGTGTAGTAGTTGCGGATTCAAGATATCCCCGTGACGGCAGATTTATCGAGGAAATCGGTTACTTCAACCCCATGACAGAACCCGCAGAAGTTAAAATCGATGCTGACAAAGCAAAGAAATGGATTGCAAACGGTGCACAGCCCACAGATACAGTTAAATCTCTTCTTAAAAAAGAAAACATTATCTGAGTTCGCTCACGGATAATCCGTTAACTTCTGGTAATACTTAATGTTGACGGAACAATGAAAGGACGTACGACAATGGAAGAATTGTTAGTATCAATCGTTAAAGGTCTTGTTGAGAAACCTGATGAAGTTAAAGTTACATCATCAGTTGAAGAAGACGGCCTTACAGTTTTTCACGTTAACGTTTCTGCTGATGACATGGGCAGAGTTATCGGAAAACAGGGCAGAATTGCAAAGGCAATCCGTACAGTGATGCGTGCTGCAGCAATCCGCCAGGATGTTAAGGTAAAAGTTGAAATCGACTAATCGATTGAGTAAAGCCGGTAATTATTCATTACCGGCTTTTTTCTTTTTACAATTGTTTTTTGATCCATGCCATAAGAAGGTTTACAATTTTTTTCTGCTGGGTTTCTGTAAGCGGAGTGTTTCGCGGAACCTTATACCATTTTTCCAGACATTTTCTGCAACAACAGGCACACGCATGTTGTGCAATGAAAACAGGATGTCCTTTTGTTGGTGTTTGTTTACCGTCGTTCGGGATGTGAGCAGGGGAAAGGCGTGTTCCTATAAAGTCCTGCGCGTGTTTTTCTATAACTTCTATGCCTTTTTCGCGGATATATTCCTTGTCTTTATCTTTAAGACGGAAATTTGCTCTGAAAGTCGATTTTTCCAGCCGTGTAAGGGTTTCTTCAATTGTAGCCATAGAATCACTCCTCTCATAACAGTATACCATATAAACGTGTTTTTTAAAACATTTAAACTTTTATAAAAAAAGGGGCATCGTGCAAAAAACACAATGCCCTGTTGTTTTATATTAATACATTCCGCCGCCCTGTGCTGCCATTGCTGCATTAGCTGCTGCTTCTGCTGCAGGGTCGGGTTTGTCAGCAACGAGAGATTCTGTTGTGAGAACCATTGATGCAACTGAAGATGCATTCTGGAGTGCTGAACGTGTAACCTTTGTGGGGTCAAGGATACCTGCTTCGAACATATCAACATAGCTGTCTGTTGAGAAGTCGTATCCGTATGCTGTTTTGCCTGAAGATTTGATTTCATTTACGATAACTGAACCTTCAAGACCTGCGTTAGCTGCAATCTGACGAACAGGCTCTTCAATTGCTTTAAGAACAATGCTCACACCTGTTTTTTCATCTGCATCGTCGATTGTTGCAAGAAGTGCTTCAACTGCAGGAATTGCATTGATAAGAGCAACACCGCCGCCGGGTACACAACCTTCTTCAACAGCTGCTTTAGTTGCTGCAAGAGCGTCTTCGATGCGGAGTTTCTTTTCTTTCATTTCAGTTTCTGTAGCAGCACCTACACGGATAACTGCAACACCGCCTGCAAGTTTTGCAAGTCTTTCCTGAAGTTTCTCTCTATCGAAATCAGATGTTGTTGTTTCAATCTGTGATTTGATCTGACCGATTCTTGATTTGATAGCATCTTTGTCGCCCGCACCGTCAACGATGATTGTGTTTTCTTTTGTAATCTTAATCTGTCTTGCACGGCCGAGAGAAGTAATCTGTGTATCTTTAAGTTCAAGACCGAGATCTGAAGTGATAACTTCACCGCCTGTGAGGATTGCGATATCCTGGAGCATTTCTTTTCTTCTGTCACCGAAACCGGGTGCTTTTACTGCAACGCAAGTGAATGTACCGCGGAGTTTGTTAACAAGGATTGATGAAAGTGCTTCGCCTTCAACATCTTCAGCAACGATAACAAGCTTTTTACCGGCCTGGAGAATCTGTTCAAGGAGAGGAAGAATTTCCTGAATTGCTGAAATTTTCTTATCTGTGATAAGCACATAAGCATCATCGATAACAGCTTCCATCTTGTCTGTATCTGTTACCATGTAGGGAGAGATGTAGCCTCTGTCAAACTGCATACCTTCAACAACGTCGCTGTCTGTAACTGCAACCTTTGATTCTTCAACAGTGATAACACCGTCTGCAGTAACTTTTTCCATTGCTTCTGCAATGATTGTGCCCATTTCTTCATCAGCAGAAGAAATTGTTGCGATTCTTGCAATATCGTTTGTGCTTGTAACAGGTTTGGAGTTTGCTTTGATTGCTTCGATGGCAGTTTCAACAGCTTTTTTCATACCTTTTCTTACAACCATAGGGTTTGCACCTGCTGCAACGTTTTTCATACCTTCACGTACAAGAGCCTGTGCAAGAAGTGTAGCAGTTGTTGTGCCGTCACCTGCAACGTCGTCTGTTTTTGTTGCAACTTCTTTAACGAGCTGTGCACCCATATTCTCAAATGCATCCTCAAGTTCAACTTCTTTTGCAATTGTAACGCCGTCGTTTGTGATGAGGGGAGCACCGTATTTTTTATCAAGAACTACGTTTCTGCCTTTAGGGCCGAGTGTGATTTTAACTGTATTGCTGAGTTTGTCAATACCATTCTGTAAAGCTTTTCTGGCTTCTTCACCGTAAATAATCTGTTTTGCCATTGTATTTGCCTCCTATTATTCTACTATTGCAAGAATGTCTGCCTGACGAACGATTGTGTATTCCTGTTTGTCAAGTTTAACCTCTGTGCCTGCGTATTTGCTTGTGATAACTTTGTCGCCTACTTTAACTGTCATAACAACTTCGTTACCGTCAACAATTCCACCGGGACCTACAGCTACAACTTCAGCAACCTGAGGTTTTTCCTGTGAAGCAGAAGCAAGAATGATTCCGCTGTTTGTTGTTTCCTCGATTTCGACAAGTTTTACTACTACCTTGTCTGCAAGGGGTTTAAGTGTCATAATAAATTACCTCCTATGAATAACAATGTGAAAATTATTAAGTTTAGCACTCTTGAACTTCGAGTGCTAATTTATATTGTAGCCTATTTTTGGAAAAAATCAAGGGAATTTTTAAATGTTTACAAATATGTAATAAACTTTTCCATAAAATTACAAGGTTGCAAAAGTTGACAATAAACAAATATACGTTTATAATATTAATTACAGATACTGTATAAAGGTATTATAAGGAGTAATTTTATGAAATATGCTAAAACAAGGAAAATAATTTCTTTGATTCTTTCAATATGTACTGTGTTGGGTATTTTCGGTCTTATGATTGCACAAGCGGAGGATACTTCTGACCATGCAAGATCAATTGTGGCATATGGTATAGATGTTTCTGTCTGGCAAGAAAAAATTGATTGGAAAAAAGTAAAGGCTGACGGAATAGAGTTTGCTATTTTAAGAGCAGGTTATACAGGCGCTAAAGACAGATTCTTTGAAGAAAATTATGCCAAAGCAAAAGCTGAGGGTATTGAACTTGGATGTTATTTCTATACATATGCAGTTACTGTTGCTGAAGCTGAGAAAGATGCAGATCTTTTAATCTCATGGCTTGAAGGCAAGAAATTTGAGTATCCCATATACTATGATATGGAAGATAATAAACAGCTTGCTGAAGAGATGACAACTGAATTAAGAACACAGATGTGCCTTGCTTTTTTAGATAAGATGGAAAAAGCAGGATATTACACAGGACTTTATGCTAATCCACTCTGGTTCAATAACTATCTCGATGAAGCTGCTTTGGCTGAAAAAAGTCAGATATGGCTTGCATCATGGACAGGCTCTGGCAGACCTACCATAGACTATAGTGACAAGTATGGTTTATGGCAGTATTCTGCAACGGGTACAGTTGACGGTATTAACGGAAACGTTGATATGAACGTGGCGTTTAAGGATTATCCTGCAATTATTAAGAGGGGCGGATATAACGGTTATACAAGAGGCGACTCTGTGAAGGTTGATGAAGAGTGGATAATAACCGAAGATAATGTAAATGTACGAGCAGGTGCCGGTACATCTTATTCTAAAGTAGGAACACTTAATGCCAACAAACGAATTCATGTTACTGAAAAAATCAATGACGGAACTTACTCGTGGGGTAAGTTCAAGTCAGGAAGTCTTGAGGGTTGGTGTGCTCTCAATTATGCAAAGAAAACAACATCAACTCTTAAAAGCAATAACAGCAAAATAAAGATTAAAGATAAAATGATTATTGGACTTGAACCAGGTGAAGAAGTTTATGATAACTTATTCAAGGTGTCAGGCCTTGCAAAAATTAAAACTGAGCAGACCAGATATGGTTTCGGTACAGGCACAAAAATTAACCTTGTACTCGGAGAAACTGTGGTTAATACATACTATGTTGTTATAGGTGGAGATATTAACGGAGATTGTGTGGCAGACTCTTTTGACCTTGTTCACAGTATTGCAATCACAAATTTCGAATTGGAGTATGAAGAAACATCTCCGCAATTCCTTGCATCAGACCTTAACTCAGACGGAGTATGTGACGTTTATGACAGCAATCTTCTGGCAGAAATAGTAAACTTTGAATAATAAACATACAGCAAAAAAAGAGGCTGACTTACTTTTTGTAAGTCAGCCTTTATTTTTATTATATTATTTTTTAGGATTAACAATGTCACGCCAGTCAAGGTCGCCTCTTTCCAGGCTATGGATAAGCGCCTCAGCTGTAGCAATGTTTGTTGCTACGGGAATATTATGAACATCGCAGAGTCTTAAAAGATTTTCTTCATTAGGTTCAGAAGATTTTTTATTAAGAGGATCGCGGAACATAAGAAGAAGGTCAATTTCATTATAACCGATTCTTGCTGCAATCTGCTGGTCACCGCCCTGAGAGCCACTCAGGAAGCATACAACATTAAGGCCTGTTGCTTCTGCAACAAGTTTACCTGTGATGCCTGTTGCGCAGATATTGTGTTTACTGAGAATTCCGCAATAGGCAATGCAGAATTGGGTCATAAGTTCTTTTTTTGCATCGTGTGCAATAAGTGCAATGTTCATTTAGTATACTCCTTTCATTGTGCTTTCGATTTTAGAGTACATTACTAATTAATTATAATACACCTTTTGTGAAATTTCAATAGAATTTTTAATTTTAATGTATTTTTATGCATTGAAAAGCGCTTTGATAAACTTAATAAAGTTGTTTGTGCTATCAACGGGAATCTCTTCTGTTACGGGGACAAGTTTATTTTCAGAATTGAGATATACAAACTGAGGATGGTCAGGGTCAGTAAATACTGTGGGCTGGCCGTCATAAAGTATTGCCCAGTCTGCAAAATCAAGATAGGGTTCAGGTGAGATTGCGTGATTTATACCTCGGATAAACCATGTATATTCAGGGAAAATGCAGGTCGAGGCGTCAATGAGTTTGTCTTTTGAATAGTATTTTGCATTGGGGGAATTGAAATCAAGATCAAGCACTTCACCGTATGCAGCAGTAGTTGCACCGAAACTTGAGTATTTTGTTTCTACAAG
Source organism: Acutalibacteraceae bacterium (assembly GCA_045632485.1). Taxonomy (GTDB): domain Bacteria; phylum Bacillota; class Clostridia; order Oscillospirales; family Acutalibacteraceae; genus SIG575. Next base: position 30,201 of record JAZQWT010000060.1, on the reverse strand, counting down.
CATATCGCTCATTGAAAGTCCTTCATCGTAAACGGGGATAGGTGCAAAATTGTACTGTGAGAAGAAAAGTATGCTTACTCCGTCTGCCTCAGCACTTTTAAGCATAGGTTCAAGTTTTTTCTGAACATTGTAATGATATTCGTCAATTCTCTTTATAAGATTTGCATATTTTGCATTATCACCAAACATTGATTGTTTTGCGCTTTCATAGTAAGAATCGGGAACGAAAGTCCACAATGCAGGCCATGTTGCAAAGGAATCAATGAGCACTTCATCATAAAGTGTGTCGAGCACGTCGCCTATAAGAGCGTTATGAAGAAGGTTAGCAACACCATCAAGAAGACCAATATCATCAAGCACATACATAAGGGGACCTACAATTGCACCTGATTCTTCACCCTGCATAAGAGAAGCTACAAAATCTGCAAGAAGAGTTCCTTTGTTCTTAAGAGAAAGGTCCTGTGTGAAAAGCTGACCTACAAGATTGATTCCGTTAAATGCAGCTGCGGTAAAGCAGAGTTTTTCAACAGAATCGTGACCGTATTTGTAAAGATAAGCAGCTGCAACACAGTTACCTTCGCTGTGGCACTTGATTACAACCTTATCGTGACCTGTTGTCGCTTTCACTTCCTCAATATATGTATTAAGTTTATCGGCAATCACCAGAGGGTCAATACGCCAGTCATATTCAAAATCGTAAAGAGCATCTTCTCTGTCAAGAGCATGTGCTTCCATTTTATAGTCTTTGTGTTTATCGATATTTGTGGGATCGGATTCTTCCGGTATGATGTTGCAAACAGAATCACCGTCAGCGGTGCAGTTAAGGTCGCCCATAATTGCATCAAGAATATTTCCTGCACCTTTTGCAAACCATTTGGCATTGCCTGTTACAAGAGAAAAAACAGCAACAAAAATATCGTCAATAGCGGGCATAAGTTTCTGTGCATCGAATGCGAAAGCATTTGTAAGACTTCCGTCATCTTCAACTTTATATATTCCGCCACCGAATCCGCGGACATAAACTACAGGAGCAGTACCGCAGTCACATTTTGCTCCGTTATCTGCCATTGCTGATAACGGAATTGCCAGCGCAATAATCATTGCAAGGATTACACATAATACTTTTTTCATTTTTGTCACCTGTCCTTTTTATTTTGTCGGCGCCGGTCTGTGTTTCGCCGTAAAATCTGAAACATCAATTCTTATTACGGCAACAACGCTTACAAGTTTTTCATTGAATTCAAAGTCCTTACCTGTCTGTGTTTTCATAAGAATTGAAAGGGCTTTCATTTTTTCCTCAGGGTCCTCCACAATTTCAGCTCTGCCTCTGCCCATAATTGAAGAATACGTAATTCCGTATTTGCATGCAACGTCACCTTCAAAGGGGGTGATTCCACACGAGGCTTCAAAGAAAACTTTAGGATTTTTTCTCATTACATCAAGTTTTCTGCCTCTGCGTGCACCGTGCAGATAAATTGTCAGTTTTTCGTTTTCATAAATATAACCGTAGTTCATCGGCACTACGTAAGGCTCATCTCCGTCAACAAGACCGAGATGCAGAACTTTTGCAGTATCGAGAATTTCGAGAATTTTATTTATATCGGTAATTTCTCTTTCACGTCGTGTAAGTCCGTTCATAATTTCCCTCTTTATTCCAATTTATAATAAATTTATCACAAAATCGTTTTAAATACAAGATTAAAAATTGATTTTAAAAAGTAAAACTGTATTCATACTCTTCAAGCCATTTTCCGTCATCAAAGTCACGGAAACGCAGGAGAACTTCATTTTCATAAACTTCAACGACTGCACCCACACTTGTTTCATATCCTTCTGTTGCGTGTTCGGTTGCTTTAGGCAGATTTATCTGCTGTACACCGTTTACTTCAGCAACAGAGTATGCAGAGAGAGGTGAGTGTGTATGTCCGCAGAAGAAGAGTACATCCTCATAATCGTCAATCACATTTGAAAGCTTGTCGTAAGGGCCATCTTCAATGTAGTTTACAGGATGATGAGAGAAAACAAAAACAGGTTTGTCTTCTTTTGTGGCTTCATCGAGAACGCCTTTCAACCATTCAAGCTGTTCATCTGAAATATCAATTCCGTTTACAGAATCGCTTTCTGTTGTAAGGACAATAAAATAATATCCGTCAATGATTTTATAATAATTATTTGTATCAATTTTGCAACCTGCAAAATTTGCATATCGCTGGAAACGCTCAGCCAATTTGTCGTAACCGCCTGTGCCGTTTCCGTAATCGTGGTTACCGGGAGCGATTATGAGATTATCTGCAGGCTTTGACAGAGCGAGAGCACCGAAAAAGAAAATACTTTCAATGTCCTGACCGTTCATTGTGTTGTCGCCAAGAAATACCAGAGTGTCATTATCTTTACTGTTTTTTACTTCTTTGAGAATTTCAGAATATTCTCTGAATGTAGGATAATTGTTTCCCTCGATATGAATATCTGAAAGTACTGTGAAGCTTGTTTTCAGTTCATCGGGATTTTTTGCCTCATAACTGTCTGTGGGAGGTATTATAAAAGAAATCGGGAGATAAAGAAGAGTGAAAACTGTTAAGATTACGTGTTTTGCAAAATCAAGATAAACGTTCATGGAATAGCCTTCTTTCAGATAGATTTATTAATCTGCTAATTTATAAAAAGTCAGGTTTGTACTCTGCCTGCGTTCGCCTCTGTCAAGAACACAGAAAACAGGCTCGTTCTGTTCATCTTTATAAATTGTCATACCTTCAGCTTCGAAGCCTTTACCTATATTTCTTGCAAAAACTTCTTCAACAACACCTGTTGCAACATCAATGCTGAAAATTCGTTTTTTATCATTTTCTTCATCGCAGGACATATAAAGTTTTCCGTCAAACATTTCTGCACCCTGAATTCTGTCGATAGTCTGTGAAAGTCCGATAGTTTCTCTCAGTGACATATCGTTCAGATTGAAAACATTGAGAACAGTTGCGTTGCTCCATTCTGCGGTGTAAAGACAGTTTCGTTCAACATCAATTGCACACCACGGCACACCTTCAATGTGCAGCTCGTGGGGAAGTTCGTAATATATGCCTGAATATTCAAGAGTTTCCGCATCATAAAGAGCTATGAAAGAATTGAGGTAGTCAGGGCCGTCTTCAATAGCTGCATAAATGTAGCCGTTATAATAACTTAATCCACCGATGTGATTGCAGCCTTTGTCTTTAAGCTCTTGTGGAATGGGAGAAGTGTTGATAAGAAAAATTTCACCTGAATCTATACGGGCTTTGCCTAAATTTTTTGTTCCGCTGAAATAGAAAAATTCACCATCGTTTGTTACTCCCTGTGAAGACATATGGTGATCGTATAAAACGTAAGTTTCTTTTCTGATGATTTCTGCTGAATCAGGCAAGGGCATATCTTTTTCATCTGCGCCTACAACAAGTAGCATAATTGAAGAAATCAGGATAATAATCTTTTTGAAAATTACATAAATGGTGCCGAAAGTAGTCATAAAAACATCTCCTGTAAATTTTTGTTTACCGTAATTTATTATAAGGGGGTGAAAAACAATTGTCAAGACAGTGGGGGTCACTTGACAATAAAAAAACAAAAGTGTACTATATTTTAAAATGTATTTCAAAGGGTGATTTTGTGCAGAAAATATTTTTCAGATTAATGATTATAATCCTTACTGTTTTCAGGTTTATTTTTTCCTTTGATTCGAATGTAAGTTATGATAAATTACCGATTGAATTTGAAGTGGAAAGTGTCAACGATGTTTTTGTGCCTGATAGTCCCGATGCAAACGTAAGCGAATATCCCACAATTATAAAACTCTGCCATCAGAAAAACGCAGAAGATAACGGAAAACTTTTTGTGGCTTTTGAAAAATGGGGAGGCACATATCCTGTTTACGAAAGTGTTGATGACGGAAAAACATGGGAACATATAAGTATGGTAAAAGACAATTTCAATGAGGGATATTATAATGAGTGGATGCCGTTTTTGTATGAACTTCCGGCAAAAATAGGTGACTTTGAAAAAGGCACAATTATTCTTGCTGCAACTTCGATACTTGGCGCAGGTGATAATATTTCTGCCAGTACAATAACTCTTTATTCAAGCACAGATCTGGGAAGAACGTGGAACGCGTTCTGTAACGTGGACAAAGCAGGCGGAATTGACTGGGGAGTATGGGAGCCGTATTTCATATATGAAGAAGAAACAGGCAGACTTTTCTGCTTCTATTCTGATGATTCTGACCCTGAACATTCGCAGAAGCTTGTTTACAAATATACTACCGATCTTGTAAACTGGAGTGAAAAATTCGAATGTGTTGCCTGCAAAGATTCAGCTTTGCGTCCGGGTATGCCGTCTGTTACAAAAATGGGTAACGGCGAATATATTATGACATATGAAATAGTAGGCAAAAAAAGTGCCCATATTTATTATAAGAAAACAACATCACTTGATAACTGGGGAGATGTTTCAGATTACGGAAAAGTAGTTTCTGCAACAGGTAAAACTTTAGGTTCAGCGCCTTATGTTGCGTGGACACCTGCAGGTAGTGAGTGCGGTACGCTTGTAGTGGTTGCACATCATTCCGCTAAATACGGAAGTAAGACAGGCAGCGATATGTTTTTGAGCTTTGATTACGGTAAAACTTTTGTGCCTGTTGATAACCCCATACCGTATTCTCACGAATTCACAGAAAGATGCGGTTACAGTCCGTCACTTTTCTTTTCAGAAGACGGTGGAACACTTTATTATGTGAATAACCCCGATTGCCTTGGTACTACCTATAAAATAACAATGGCAAAAATAAAAATATCATAAGAAAAAAGGAACTGCTGATGTTGTCAGCAGTTCCTTTAAAATTTTTTATTAAACTTCATAATCAAAAGAAAGTCTTGTATCAACATTAGGTCTTACTTTGCCGTTTGCAATTTCCACGTGGAGAGGGTGCTTCTGGTAATTTGCCAATGCTTCGGCACTTTCAAAAGTTGAATCCATCATAATATCGCCTGTGGAAGCGGGGAAACTTTCTGTCAGAATATGCATTTCTGTAAGACCGTCGATTTTACCAACAAGATCTTCAAGAGCATCTTTTATGTCTTTTTTACAAGCATCTTTGTCAGAAACCTCGTCTTTGAGTTTCCAGATAATCATATGTTTTACCATTTTATTTTTTCCTTTCGGTTGTTTTTTAAAATCGAGAAGGTCTGTAAGCCGAGTTCTGTCGTTTAAGGCAATCATCTTTCTAGGCGTTACGTTGCCGTAACGCTCAAGCCACCCTTCGAGATATACATCGAGCAAATGCGGAATCTCAGTCGGTGTTGCTCCGGATAGGGTTTACTTGGCTGTGCAGTCTCCTGCACACCGGTGCGCTCTTACCGCACCATCTCAACCTTACCGCGAAAATCACGGCGGTATATTTCTATGCACTTTCCCTAAGGTCACCCTCGGCGGCCGTTAGCCGTTATCCTGCTCTGTGGGGCTCGGACTTTCCTCGTCTGAAAAATCAGCCGCGACTGCCCAACCTTCTCGAATAGATTTTAAAACAAAAACACGTGTTTGTCAACAAAATAGCTCAATTTTGCTTTAGTTGTTGCATAATAAGGTGTTTTGGTGTAAAATGTTTATGCAAATCTAATTTTAAATAAGGATGATGATTTTGGCAGATTATAACGGACGCAAATCTTCTGATATACCGGTTAACAGAAACCGTAAAACTCAGAATGCCGCCACCAGGCAGAGTAACCCATACAGTTATGAAGACCTTGTAAGGCGTGCTAACGGACAAGCACCTGTCAGACGGCAGCAACCTGCAGAAGATACAGAAAACGGTATCTATGTAGGAAAAAATTCCGCCTCGCGTCAGCCTCAGCAGAGAAGAAGCTATGAGCAACACCGTAATGATATAAGCATATCGTCAGGTAACAGAAATGCAAAGCAGAAACCTGCAGAATATTCAAAGGGCGGTTCGCGTAAAACATCAAAAGTGCCTGAAGAGAAGAAAGGCGGTTTCTTCAGAAAGTTTATGGCACTTATAGTTGTTTTGGCTATAGTTTATGTCGGTATTACAGGTTATATCTGCTCTGTTTTCGCAAATACGCAATACGTTAAAACGCAGAGTAGTTTCAGCTCATCTCAGGGGCTGGTTAAAGACAGCAGAGTCAAGAATATTCTTCTTTTAGGTGTAGACGATAAACAAGGCGGCAATACTTCAAGAAGTGATACGATGATTCTCTTATCTGTTGATAAAAAACACAAACAGCTTAAGCTGACTTCTTTTCTGCGTGATACATATGTGGAGATTCCCGGTCACGGAGAAAACAGAATGAATGCGGCTTGTGTTTACGGTGGTCCGCAGCTGGTAATGGAAACTATCGAGCATAATTTCGGCATTGATGTTGATAATTATGTGCTGGTAGATTTTTCGGCTTTTGAAGATATTGTAGACAGTTTAGGCGGAGTAACGGTGGAGGTTGAACAGAGAGAAGCTGAATTTATCAACACCACAACAAGATATACTATCGACTATGGCGAAAATGTGAAGCTTACGGGTGGACAGGCGTTGACTTATGTAAGAATCAGAAAGCTGGACAGTGATTTTTACAGAACACAGCGTCAGCGTAAGGTTATTGCAGCAATCCTTGAACAAGTCAAGAAAACAAATCCTTTTGAACTTGTTGATATGGGCAAATCAGTTATGGAATATATTGAAACTGATATGAACAGCCTTGAGCTTACTTTCCTTGCAGAGGGTGCGGTGCTCTCGTATATGCGTTATGATATGGTGCAATCGAGAATTCCTGTTGATGAAAACTATATGTCCCAGACAATTAACGGAGCGTCGGTGCTTGTTATAGACAGGGCTTCTACATCACGTCAGTTGCAGGAATTCATATACGAAAAAGCGGAAATTGAAGAAGAAACAACTTAAAGGAGATATAACAATGGCAGATTTAAACACAAAACCTGCAGGCTTCCCCACAGAGAAACCTGACCATATTATGCTTTCAATCAACGGAGATGCAACAAAGCAGATGGCGATTACCTGGAGAACAGATATGTCTGCAGAAACAGGTTACATAGAATACAGAGAAGAAAACACAGAAAATGTTGTAAGAAAAGATTCAGAAAATCTTGTTTTCAAAAGCGACCTTGATGAAAGTTATATTCACACTGCAATTGCAGATAATCTGAAACCCGGTACAAAATATTTTTATACTTGCGGTGACAAAAAAAACAGAAGTGAAGAATATTTCTTCACAACAGCAGAAGAAAATCTTGAGAAATTTACTTTTGTTGCAATTTCCGACCAGCAGCAGGGTAATTTCCACAGACAGGATTATTCAAAAATTAACGCTTTCATCAAAGAAATTTTAAGAAAACATCCTGAAGTGAAGTTTATTGTAACAGGCGGTGACAACACTGACTGCGGTCAGCACGTTGTGCAGTGGAACGGTGCACTCAAAGGCATGGAGGGTATAATGGAATACCGTCCTCTTATGATGACTCTCGGCAACCACGATAACCGTGGTTTCAAAAATTATGAAACAGGCGAAGGCAGATATTATGCAGAACCTGCAGAATTCTTCAATACCCAGTTTAAAATGGCTTACCCCGATAACGGTCCCGGAATCTGGAAAACAGAAAACTATTCTTTTGACTATGGTAATGTGCATGTCTGTGTTATGGGTATCAACGGTCCTGACGAAGTAGGCGAATGGATTAAAGAAGATTTATCTGCAACTGACAAAACATGGAAAATCGGTACATACCATTTCCCCATTTATTATTCAAACCCTGCAGGACACAATTTCGATGCATTCCCGTGGATGAGAGAAGGCGTTGATATGTGTGATATTATGCTTGCAGGTCACGAGCATAATTTCTCAAGAAGCTTCCCCATAAAGAATGACGCAATTTATTCAAAACCGTCACAGGGCACAATTCACTATATGCTTTCAAATGCAGGCGGCGGTGCTCCCGGATGCAACTCACAGCAGAGTATCTTCCATGCTGCTTTCTATCCTCAGGAAATTGAAGGCCGTCCTTCATTTGCTCTCTTTGAAGTTGACGGAAAGAAAATGAAAATAACATCTTACCTTGGTCTCGGAGACGATATAGAAGCAGATATTATTGACCAGGTTATTATCGATAAAGAAAAAGATGAAATTCTTCCTTACGCAATGCCTCCCGTTTACCTTGAGAGACATCCCAGAATGGTATATAAGGGAATGCTCGCAGGTCTTGGCGGTGTAGATGCTTTCCCTGTAAAGAAAGACGGAATCTGGTTTGCTCCTCTTTCAATTGTTCTTCAGAGTGTCGGCGGTTACGTTGCTAAAGAAGAAGGTAAAATGACTCTTGGCATTTACGGAAAGAAAGTGACTTTCACCGAAGGCAGCGATATTGCAGTTGTTGATAACGGAGAAGAAGTGAAGCTTGATGCTCCTGTTTTCAGAGGCATGAGAAATCTTCTTTATGTACCTGCATTCAGTGCATCTGCAATTTATGGTTACCGTTGCGTATATGTTGAACACAACAACTTTATGTTCTGGGAACACGAAGAAGAAAGTATTCCCTTGTTTGAACAGCCATAACAAAATTCAAGACTTGAAATTTGCGTTCTATTACCACAGAATCATAAAATTTTCAAGTCTTGTTTTTTTATTGTTTTTGGTGTATTAAATATATAAGGAGTTGATATTTATGAATAAGTCAATCTGTAAAGTGAACTGTGAAGAATGTTTAATGAAAGAAAAATGTAACGGATGTGCTGAAACAAACGGTTGTCCTTTCGGGAAACAGTGTTTTATCGCACAGTACATAAAAACGGGTGGTGAGGAAAACTTCTGTCAATTTAAAGAGAAAATTGCAGATGAATTTAATGAGCTGAAAATTCCGGGAATGCCAAAAGTTAAAAAACTGAATGCACTTGCGGGAAGCTTTGTTAATTTAGAATATACTCTTCCCGGCGGAGAAAAAGTAAAATTTTTAGATGATGACAGTATTTATCTTGGTAATCAGCTTGAGTGTGAATTCAGTTCAGACAGATGTTACGGTGTTATTGCAGGACTTGATTTTCTGTTGGTTTGCACATATGGCGAAAACGGCAAAGATGCAGAACTCGTTATGTATAAAAAAAGATAAAAACAAATGCTCCACTTAATGAAAGTGGAGCATTTTGCTATATTACACAATATAATCTCAGATTATAAACATTTCAAGCAGGAAAACAACTACGCAGGAAGCAACTGAAACAATCAGCAGACTTCCGCCTTTCCACGCTATTAACACGCCTATAACAAGTGCCGCCAGACCTGACCACATACTTCCTGTTGCTTCTAAAATTGCAGGAAAAGTCATAACGGTCAATGTAACATAGGGTACGTAATAGAGGAATGAGCGTATTGTTTTATTTTTGATTTCTTTTCTGAAAATCGTCATAGGAAGAACTCTCATAAGATATGTTACAAGAGCCATTATTCCGATGTATATATACACATTATTACTCATTGTTTTCATCCTCCTTTACGGGGAAGAAAATTGCCGCTAAAAGAGCAATCACAACCGTGAGAATAATTGTTTTGGTGCCTGATGAAATTCCATCGAAAACAGGTATTTTATAAAACGCAAAACTTGCAGCCATTGAAAACAGAACTATTCCGAGAAGAACTTTATTCTGTTTAGCGGGTGGCACTACTATGGCAATAAACATACCGAAAAGTCCAACGCTTAATGCACTTACAATATTTGCAGGTAAAACGTTACCCATTATGACGCCGAGCAATGTGCCGAGCGACCATCCGGGGATGGCAACAGAAAATGCACCGTATGAAAAATATGGGTTGAGCTTGCCCGGTTCTGCAATAGAAATTCCGAAAATTTCATCTGTCAGATCAAAAGCTACAAGAAGTCTGTGATGAAGCTTCATATCCTGGGGAATTTTCTGGCTCATTGCAAAGCTCATAAGCAGATATCTTGCATTGGCAACAATCTGCATTACCATCATTGTAAGGTAACCTGAGTTTTCAGCGATAACTGCAAAGCCGGCGTATTCGCCGGCTGATGCGTTGTTTGTGAGACTTGCAAGGGTTGCCTGAAAAGCGGTAAGACCTGCATTTGCAGCGGCAATTCCTAACGTGAATGCCACAGCAAAATAACCCAGAGCAATTGGGATACCATTTCTTATACCTTTTTTAAATGCTTGTTTGTTTTCGCGTTTCAACGTTTTTACCCCTTATGGTTTTAACTAATCAGATGTATAAAAGATTTTACGGGAATAGTAAGTCCCATAATAAACATATCCCAGATATATTTAAGACCTTGGATGTGATAGAGCATCACTTCAAGGGGCTCTGTACAATATGTTTCAAGGTAGTGGATTGTTTCTGTTTCGTATGTGTCAGTGTTGTTTTCATCAAGAACTATTACACGCACACCTCTGTTATCTGCACCATATCCGCCGAAGCCTGCAGCAGGAGTAGTGCTAAGGTCAATTCCCATATACGGTACAACGAAATCGTTTTTATGGTCGTGTCCGAAGAACATTGCTTTAACATCGCCCTGCTCTAACATTTTTTCAAACTGCATACTGTCGCGTGCAGGTGCAGCGGGACGTTCGAGCAAAGAGCCTGTTGCGTTTTCAGGAAGTGCAAGGAATTTGTCACCTACCTGTACTGCGTTGGGAGCGCCTTCTTCTGATTCAACAAGAGCGTTGAAAATTTCTCCTACAACGATATGCTGGAAAACCATTGAAGGAACGGGGTTTCCGCCGTTGAGAGCTTTAAGCTCATTTGATTTTTCGACATACCAGTCAATCTGGTCTTCGTGTACGTGGTCGTATCCGTCAGCCAGAGGGTCATACATGTTTGAGTCAAAAAGCCAGAGATTGTATACGATTCTGCTTTTGTCTGAAGAAAGAATCGGCAGATTGTATGTGCCGCATCCGGAAATTTTTTCGCCTTCATCTATTGCAATACAGCAGTCATATTCGTTATAGATTGCCGTTTGCTCTTCCTTTGAAACAAAACCTTCCGCATCGTGGTTACCGAAAACAACAGCAACGGGAACACCGATTTCTTCAAAAACAGACATAAAAGCGTCAATGGCTTTTCTTACTTTTTTTACAGAATGAGCTTTTGTGAAGCCTCTTGCAACGGAGTCTGAAATATTATCACCTGTAAGGATAAACAAATCAGGCTTTTCATCTTCTGCAATTTCTTTTATGTATTCAAGTGCTTTTTTTGAAGGGTTAGCAGTATCCTGCAGGTCAGCAACCTGAATTATTTTAAAAGAACCATCAGAATTAAATGTAAGGCTTGTTTCCGCTGATGCTTCTGCACAAGGTGAAATCACTGCTATGCTGAAACACAAAGTAGCGGCAAGAATAATTGATAATATTTTTTTCATCGGGGTATTCCCTCCTTTGATTTTATGATACCATGCAGAAGATTTCATATATTGCAGTAAAAGGTGATACACCGTGGAAAGGTGCCATGAAAAGGTATTTAAGGCCATTGAGAACAGGCGAAATACTTGAATTCACATAATATCTGCAACGTGAAAATTCGTCTGTGCAATATGTTTCGAAATAGTTGATAATATAAGTTTCGTAAGTTGAGGTATCTTTTTCGTTTATTGTAACGAATCTTAAACCTCTGTTATAATCGCCGTATGAGCCGAAGCCTGATGTAGGAGCATTTACAAGGTGTAAGCCCTTGTAATCGGCTACGTAAGTATTTACGTGGTCGTGACCGAAGAAGATTGCTCTTACGTCGTCTTGCTCGAGCATTGCGGGAACCTGAAGAGCTTCACCTGAAGAAGGACTGGGAGGCTCGTTTGTTTCACCGCTTAAAATTTCAGCTTCCAGAATTTCTTTTGGCATAATGTGCTGGAAAGCAAAAGAATCAACAGGCTTTCCGCCGTTGCCTTCTTTAAGCTCGTTTGATTTTTTTACGTACCAGTCGATCTGATTCTGCTGTATGTTATCTGAAATGCCTTTGTCTGCATCATGAAGATATGAATCAAAGAACCAGAGATTGAAAGCAGTTCTTGTGCCGTCGGAAGAAAGTACGGGAATGTTATATGTACCGCAACCTGAAACTTCTTCCCCTTCATCTATTGCAAGACAACAGTCGTAGGACATATACATCTGCATCTGTTCTTCTTTTGTTACTTCGTTTTCAGTATCGTGGTTGCCGAAAACCATAGCAACAGGAATGCCTTTTTCTTCAAAGAAAGACATATAGCAGTCAATTGCCTTTGCAGTGTTTTTACGTGCTTTTTCAATGTTCTTGAAATCGCTGGGAACACCGCTGATATTATCACCGAGAAGGATGATAATATCAGGCTTTTCTGTTTCCATAGCCATTTCAAAATAATCAAGTGTCGCAGGGATAAGATGGTGGTCATCCTGTATATCTGCAACGAGCATCATTTTGAATGAACCGTCGTTATTGAAGCTGAGTGTTGCTGTGTTTTCTGTTACAGCACCTGCGCTGACAGAAAATACAGACAAAACAAGAACAAGTGCAAAAATAACTGATAATATTTTTTTGCTCATTTTATAACTCTCCATCAGTCAATCAGAAAATAAGACAAAGAATTTCATAGAAAGCATCAAAGAAAGATATACCGAGTTTTGAAGAAATGAAGAGATAACGGATTGCATTCCATACGTCACCTTCACACATAAGGTAACGACATACTTCAGCATCATTAACAGCAAATTTTTCATAGTAGTTAATAACCTTTGTTTCGTATGTTGAAGTATCGTTTTCGTTGATTGTGATGATTCTTACACCGCGTGTTTCTTTGTTACCGTATGAACCGAAGCCTGATGTAGGTGAGTTTACGATATCAATACCCTGATAAGGAATTTTAAATACGTTTACGTGGTCGTGACCGAAGAACATTGCTTTAACGTCGCCCTGTTCAACCATTTTTTCAAACTGCTGTGAATCCTGTGTACCGGGGCAGGGGCCTTCACCTAAATTACCTTCAACGCCTTCAGGGAGACCGAGCCATTTTTCACCGTATTTGATTGAGTTGGGAGTACCTTCGGGAACTTCAACAAGTGCATCGTAAATTTCGTTAACAATGATGTGCTGGAATGCCATTGAAGGAACAACCTGTCCTCCATTCTGTGCTTTGAGTTCGTTTGATTTGTTTACGTACCATTCAATCTGGTCTTCGTGAACGTAGTCATAACCACCGTATACATCATCGTACATATTTGAGTCGAACATCCAGAGGTTGTAAACGATTTTTTCACCGTCAGATGAATAAACGGGAAGGTTATATGTGCCGCAACCGTAAAGGCTGTCGCCTTCGTCAAAACCTACACAGCAGCCGTAGCTCTGATACATAGCCATCTGTTCGTATTTTGAAATAAGGGATTCTCCGTCATGGTTGCCGAAAACAACTGCAACAGGAATACTGAGTTCTTCAAAAACAGACATTGTGTTATCGATGGCTTTTTCTACCTGCATTCTTGCAATTGATTCTGTAAGTGCATCGCCTGTACCGCCTGAAATGTTGTCACCTGTAAGAACAATAAGGTCGGGGTCTTCTTCTGCTACGATTGCTCTGATGTAATCGTATGTTGCGGGAGTTGCAAATGAAGTGTCCTGTAAGTCTGCAAGCTGCATAATTTTAAACTCACCGTCAGCTTTGAATTTAAGTGTTTTATCAGCAACGTCTGCTGCACTTACGCCAACACTCATAACGCTCAGGCAGAGAATAACTGCCATGATGATTGATAAGAATTTTTTCATAATTCTTCATCTCCTTTTCCATTTATAATGTAATAATTATATACCTCTGCCATAGTGTTGTCAACTTAATATATTGATTTTTGGTATGGTATTATGTATAATATGGACAATGATAATAGAGGAAGCAGGTGATTGTGTGAAAAAAAAGAGGATTTTATTATTGTCTTTTATAATGCTTATCCTGTTTGTTTCCTGTGCAAAAGAAGAAAAAACTGATTTATCTGCAGTTGTGACTGTAAACGGAGAAGCTGTAATGCAGAAGGAAATCGATTATTTCAAAGGAAAATTCAAAGCTGAATTATTAAACGATTATATTGAAAAATACAATGTGAAATATACGGAAGATTTCTGGCAGACTGAATTTGACGGAAAAACTCCCGAGCAGGCACTTTATGAAAAAGCATTGGAAGAAAGTATTGTGGTAAAACTTCAGTTCATTGAAATGCGTAAAGAGGGGATTTATGAAGATATAACCTTTGACGGTCTTCGCACAAAGGCTGAATTGTTCAATGCAGAAAACGAAAACAAAGATGGCGTTGTGGGAATAAAGACAATAAAAATGTCTCAGTTTTATACCTACTATTTCCAGAACGGTGTGATGGAGCTTAAAAATATTTATGCTGAAGGAAAGCTTAAACCCACCGAAAAAGAAATAGAAGAAAAAATAAAAGAAATGAATTTTCAGCTTGAAAACAGCGGTGAAGCCGTAACACCCTCTGATTATGAAAGTGTGGCGGCAGACAGATTAAAAACAGAAAAGTACGATTTGTATTTTGCTGAATTGAGAAAAAATGCAGAAATAAAGGAAGTGTCTTAAAATGGAAAACAGAGTAGAAAAAGCAGTTGAACTTTTTAACGCAGGCTATAACTGCTCACAGGCGGTTTTTTGTGCTTTTGCGGATAAATTCGATATTGACATAGAAACTGCAATGAAAATTTCACTGGGATTTGGTGGCGGATTCGGAAGACTCCGTGAGGTTTGCGGTGCTTTCAGTGCCTGTACCATGCTTGCAGGTCTTGCAAACAAAAGTGATTTGGAAGATGCAGCTCAGGCAAAAGCTGAGGCATATAAAGAAATCAGATTTTTAAAAGAAGAATTTGAAAAACGTAACGGCGGTTATTTCATCTGCCGTGACCTTCTTGGCCTTTCGGGTCCATCAGAAAGTCACGTTCCTGAACAAAGAACGGAGCAATATAAAAAAACACGTCCTTGTGAAGAAATTGTAAGGGAAGCTGCAAAAATAATGGACGAATATCTCAGATAAAAAGAAATTTAATCGTAGAAGGAAGCGGGTGAGTATGGTGAAAAATAAATTTTTATCCTGTATGATGGCTTTTGTTATGCTTGTCAGTTCTTTTGCAACAACAGGAATAACAACATATGCTTATGATTCAGCGGAAGAGCTTACTTTTGCAAGTCTTACGGAAGAAGAACTTAATACGTTGCGCAACGGTGGTACAATATCGACAAAACAGGTTTCGCAAGTACCGCGTAAAATTAATGCCAATAAATCAACAGATGTTCCGGAAAGATATTTTCTTATGGGTGAAGGTTTGCGTACGAATATTGGTAATCAAGGAAAATTCGGTACATGCTGGGCTTTCTCTGCTCTTACATCAAGCGAAACCTTTCTGATGAAGCGTGATTCTGACATAAATCTGTCGGAAGCACACCTGTCCTATTTTACCTACTCAACCAAAAATCAGAAAAAAGCATTCAGATTCATGTTTGGTGACTATAATCCCTTTACAAATGGTGGCTTTGATTATACGGCAATGAACTCTCTTGCAAACTGGTACGGACCTGCATACGAAGAGGATTTTCCGTATTCAAACGCAACAATATCTGAAGAATACCGCTATAATTCAGTGGCTCATCTTCAGAATGTTATTTCTTTCCCTGAATATGCTTATGAAAGTGAAGAAGAGCAGCAATTGGCCCGTGAAACACTTGTTGAGCAGGTTAAAAATGAAATGCTTAAGCACAGACAGGCAGTAGATATTGCTTATCTTTCCTCAAAAAGGTCAACCTGCTTCAATACAGAAACAAATGCCTGGTACAACCCGGTGGGTGATCATACTGACCATGCAGTAGCAATTATCGGCTGGGATGATAATTTTTCAAAAGAAAACTTCAATAATTCAGATTCAATAAAAAATAACGGTGCATGGCTTATCCAGAACAGCTGGGGCGAAGATTGGGGTGCAAACGGATGCTTCTGGCTGTCATATGAAGACGTTACTATTGATTATGTAGGTATTTATAAATACGAAAGTAATAAAAATTACGAAAATGTTTATTCCCATGACGAAAGTATACAGTATACTCCTGTTGGTTTTAATGACTCAACAGAAATACATATGGCAAATATTTTCAAAAGCACACGCGATGAAATGCTGGAGGCTGTATCTTTTTATACAACAGATGTCAACACAGAATATACGGTAA
Organism: Acutalibacteraceae bacterium; assembly: GCA_045632485.1. Taxonomy (GTDB): domain Bacteria; phylum Bacillota; class Clostridia; order Oscillospirales; family Acutalibacteraceae; genus SIG575. The sequence continues at coordinate 13,980 of JAZQWT010000060.1, read as the reverse complement.
AAATCTTCAAAAATCCCGAAGATAAAAATGATCCCACATCAGGTGAATTCTGTGCGGAATTCAGCGGAAGGAAAAATTTACCCGGCTACTATACTGAAACTTTGCCCGAAGCGATTGAACTTGAGAATGGCGAAACATTCAGCGTTGTGGTTTATCTTAAAAATCCCACACAGATTCTTACGGCTCATGTTGAGGCTGTCTTTATGGAATACAGAATACAGAGTGCAGAAAATGTAAGTAATGCAGGAGAAAGCTTTGTGAGTGCTGATGGCGAAGAGTGGGAAGATATCCACAAAAAAATCATAAAAGGCTTTGACGGAAATAATTATATGAGGCTTGGTAATTTTACAATCAAGGCTTTTACAAGTGGCGACAAATATGTTAAGTTTTCACTTGACAGCGGTGAAATATCTTTTGCGGAAAATCTTAAGCTATTTTGCCCGGGCGCAGATGAAATTTATTATACTACAGATAACTCAGACCCCACTGAAAACGGAATACTTTATACAGGTGAAATTGATCTGAATAACGACACTGTTGTAAAGGCTGCTGCAAAAAAAGACGGTGTTTTCGGGGCTGTTTACAGCCGTAAATATTACCAGTCAAAAACAATGCTGACAGGTCTTCTTGTTTTGGCAGACGGGAAAGATTACGAGATGGATTTATCAGTGAAGTGGCCTGACGCTTTGTTGGTGGATAATGATTGTACATCGGTGACGGTTATTCCTACCTCGATGTATGATATTAAAATCAACGGCATTGCTGCTGAAAGCGGTAAAGAAACAGAAATAGAACTGGATAAATATAAAAAAAATACAATTGAAATAACTATCAGCCAGGAAGGCTACTGTGATTATGTTTACACGATGACAGTTTTTGTAAACCCTATCGGTTATGACTTTGAAAACGAAACGATACTTTTTGATGAAAGCAGAGTTTCGGTCAAAACAAAATACTATCAACCTGTCAGGAGCGGGCAGAGTGTTACGGAATGGATAGACTCTGATTCTATGATGTCTTTTATTGTGACAGTTGATGATGAGGTTTTACTTACTAATCTCCCCGGCAGAGTTTCTCTGCCCTCACCGCAGATTGATTTTATAAATGAAACATCTGTAGAAAAATACGGTCAAAGAGTATATTATAAATTCAGTGAGGACGAAGATTTCTGTGAAGAAAATTCGGTGGAAAAAGATTATATTCCTGTATTCCCCGGTGAAACGATGTACTTGTACAGAAAAGGCGAAAACGGACTTTTCGGTTCTGAAGTTATAGAGTGGGTAATTCCTGAAAGACCTGAATTTCCCATTGATATATATCCTGAAAAAGTAAAGAAGACAAAGGTTGTCTTTCCTTTTGATATGAAGCTTGAATATTTCTGTGATAAACCGGCATCTTTCCTGACAGGTGTTTTCATAAACCTTACACCCGGTGAAAATTATATTTTCAGTGTTTTCAAACCGGCAACAGAAGACACCTTTGCAACGGAAAAACTGACTTTTGAAATCACTACGGAAACGGACTCTTTGTATGAAAAACTGAAGAAAAATATTTCTGCTGCGAAAACAGATGATTCTTTTGTGGTGCAGTTACGCGGTTACTTTTCAAGCATTCTGTATAACATCAGAATTTATCTGACGGGTATTTTCGAATAAGATATTAAAATACGTTTTGTTGATACACTTTTTGTAAAATGCTATAATTATTAAAAAATATTAAAGAAAAATTTGACGAAACTGAAAAAAAGTTCTATAATGTATGTGTCTGTGTGTACAGACGATAAAAGAAAGGAGCGTGTTTGGGTGAAAGGCATTATTCTTGCAGGCGGTTCAGGTACAAGACTGTACCCTCTGACAATGGTTACCAGTAAACAGCTTTTACCGGTTTACGACAAACCGATGATATATTATCCTCTTTCAGTTCTTATGCTGGCGGGAATCAGAGAAATTCTTATTATCTCCACAATAGAAGACACTCCTAAGTTTGAACATCTTTTAGGTGACGGCAAGCAGTTCGGTCTCAAGCTTTCCTACGCAGTTCAGGAAAAACCGGAAGGTCTTGCACAGGCTTTTGTTATAGGTGAGAAGTTTATCGGAAAAGACAACGTAGCAATGGTTTTGGGCGATAACATTTTCTATGGCAGCGGTCTCGGACACATTCTCCGTCAGGCTGCAAAGAGAGAAGAAGGTGCAACAATCTTCGGCTATTATGTTGATGACCCGAGAGCATTCGGTGTTGTTGAATTTGATAAAAACGGACATGCTGTTTCAATCGAAGAAAAGCCGAAAGAGCCTAAATCAAATTATGCGGTAACAGGACTTTATTTCTATGACAATAAAGTTGTTGAATACGCCAAAGGTCTTGAAAAAAGTGCAAGAGGCGAATATGAAATAACTGATATAAACAGAATGTATCTTGAAGCAGGTACTCTTGAAGTCAAAACGATGGGCAGAGGCTTTGCATGGCTTGATACAGGTACTGTTGATTCGCTTATGGATGCAGGTAATTTCATCAAAACAATTGAAACTCTTCAGGGTATCAAAATTTCTGCGCCTGAAGAAATTGCGTATAATATGCACTGGATTACTAAAGCAAAACTTATTGAGTCTGCAAAAAAATACGGAAAATCCTCTTACGGTCAGCACCTTATGAGAGTTGCGGAAGGTAAGATTCTCTATGCCGATAAACCCGGTCAGCGTCCTCACTGGGGACGTGAAGACGAGTCTCACGGCAAATAAAGGCTGACAGTCTGAAAGGAAATTCAAAGATGAACATTATTAAAACTTCTCTTGCCGATGCGTTTATTATTGAACCGAAAGTTTTTGGCGACCATCGCGGATGGTTTATGGAAAGCTACAATAAAAACGCTTTTGCTCAGGCAGGGATTGATATAGATTTTGTGCAGGACAACCGTTCTTTTTCACAGAAAAAAGGAACATTGCGCGGTCTTCACTGCCAGACAAACCCCAAATGCCAGGCAAAGCTTGTGACCTGTATAAAAGGCGCTGTGCTTGACGTTATTGTTGATATAAGAGAGGGCTCACCCAGCTATCTCAAATGGATTGCAGTTGAGCTTTCTGAAGAGAATAAAAAACAGCTTTTTGTACCTAAAGGATTTTTACATGGCTTTGTAACTCTAACAGACGACGTGGAATTTTCATACAAGGTCGATGATTATTATTCACCTGAAAACGACAGAAGTGTTTGTTTCTGTGACGATGTTTTCTCAATTGATTGGGGAATTGAAAATCCGATTTTAAGTGAAAAAGACATAAAAGCACCAAAACTCTGTGACAGTGATGTAAGATTTTTCTATGAAAGGGCTGAAAGTCTGAAATGAAAATTCTTGTAACAGGTGTTATGGGACAGCTTGGTCACGATGTAACAGAAGAGCTTGAAAAACATAATATTGAATATATCGGCTGCGACAGAGAAGAATTTGATCTTACAGATAAAAGTGCAACGGAAAATTTTATTCTTGAAAACAAACCCGATGGAGTTATTCATTGCGCTGCATATACTGCAGTTGACAAAGCGGAGGACGAGAAAGAACTTTGCAGAAAGATAAATGCAGATGGAAGCCTTTATATTGCAGAAGCATGTGAAAAGCTCGGTGCGAAGATGATTTATGTAAGTACTGATTACGTTTTCGGTGGTGACGGCGAAGAGCCTTATGAGCCTGAAGACGAAAAAAATCCGCAGAATGTTTACGGAAGAACAAAGCTTGAGGGTGAAAAAAATGCCCTTGAAAATTGTTCAAAAGTATTTATCGTGAGAACATCATGGGTTTACGGCATAAACGGCAACAACTTTGTGAAAACAATGCGTCGTCTTGCAGAAACAAGAGATGAACTTAATGTAGTTGCAGACCAGATAGGTTCACCTACATACACACGGGACCTTGCAAAGCTTCTTGTGGAAATGATTAAAACAGAAAAGTACGGCACTTACCACGCAACGAACGAAGGCTTTATGAGCTGGGCAGAGTTTGCCGAAAACATAATGAAAAAATCAGGTCTTTCTACAAAGATAAATTATATTCCCACATCGGAATATCCCGCGAAAGCAAAAAGACCTTTAAACTCAAGGCTTTCAAAGAAATGCCTTACAGATAACGGCTTTTCACTTCTTCCCTCACAGGACGATGCACTTGAAAGATATATTGAAGAACTTAATAAATAAAATTACACCGACAGATAATTAAAATCTGTCGGTGTTTTGTTTGAATTGTAATTTATATGAGTTCAGAAAAACTTGTTATGGGCACAATGCTTACCGAGTGTTATAAACTTGTTATCAGTGATAGTAAAAACCTCCCCTTGAAAATGCAGGAGGGGAGGTGGCAAAAACAAAGTTTTTGACGGAGGTGATTTTTCGCTCCGTCACACGATAATTATGCTTTGGGTAAAAATAAACGGCAGAGTTATCTCTGCCGTTTCGCTTAATTTATTCTGCAGGTTTGTCTTCTTCGATTTCAACTTCTTCTTCGTCCTGAATGCATTTTTCACATTCAGCACAGTCGCAGATTTCATCGTCTTCATCAAAGCAACAAATGTCTTCTGTTTCTTCGCAAGTGCAGTTGTCTTTCTTGCAGAAATATTTTGTAATGATAAAGTATGCTGCAGCTACTGCGCCTGCAACGGCAACGATAGCGCCGATAATTTTAAGAGCTTTTTTCATATCTGTTTCTCCTTTATCGTAAAAGTTGAATTATTATATATTTACATTATACAACCAAATTCTGAAAAGTCAATATTATTTTGATTTTTCAATAGCCTGTGCAATGTCTGCGATAATGTCATCTGCATCTTCAAGACCTACAGAGAATCTGATAAGGTCTTCTGCAACGCCTGCTTCTTCAAGCTGCTGTGCTGTAAGCTGTCTGTGAGTTGTGCTTGCAGGATGAAGTACGCATGTTCTGCAGTCTGCAACGTGTGTTGCGATTGTTGCAAGCTGAAGTGCGTCCATAAACTTTGTTGCAGCTTCTCTTCCGCCTTTGATACCGAAAGAAACAACGCCGCTTGTACCGTCGGGCATATATTTCTGTGCAAGGTTGTAGTATTTGTTGCTTTCAAGTCCGGGGTAGTTTACCCATGTAACGTTTTCGTTTGCTTCAAGGAATTTTGCAACCTTAAGTGCGTTTTCGCAATGTCTCGGCACACGAAGGAAAAGTGTTTCAAGACCAAGGTTAAGAAGGAATGCGTTGTGGGGAGAGGGGATTGAGCCTAAGTCTCTCATAAGCTGTGTAACGCATTTTGTGATATAAGCACCTTTGCCGAAACGTTCTGTGTAAATAACTCCGTGGTATGATTCGTCGGGAGTTGTGAGACCGGGATATTTGTCTGATGCGTTCCAGTCGAAGTTACCACTGTCAACAATAACACCGCCTACCTGTGTTGCGTGGCCATCCATATATTTTGTTGTTGAATGTGTAACAATATCTGCACCGAATTCAAAAGGTCTGCAGTTGATGGGTGTGGGGAAAGTATTGTCTACAATAAGAGGAACACCGTGCGCATGAGCAACTTTTGCGAAAAGTTCAATATCAAGCACGTTAAGTGAGGGGTTTGAAAGAGTTTCTGCAAAAACAACCTTTGTGTTTTCTTTGAAAGCTGCATTAAGTTCTTCTTCTGTTGAATCAGGGTTTACAAAAGTAAAATCGATGCCCAGCTTTTTCATTGTAACAGAGAAAAGGTTGAATGTTCCGCCGTAAATTGCTGCTGATGCAACAACGTGGTCACCTGCATGGCAGATGTTGAAAACTGAATAGAAAGATGCAGCCTGACCTGATGATGTAAGAACTGCGGCAACACCGCCTTCAAGTGCTGCTATTTTTGCTGCAACCGCATCATTTGTGGGGTTCTGAAGTCTTGTGTAGAAATAGCCTTCAGCTTCAAGGTCAAAAAGCTTGCCCATTTCTTCGCTGCTTTCATATTTGAAAGTTGTGCTCTGAGTAATGGGGAGAACTCTGGGTTCACCGTTTTTTGGTGTATAACCTGCATGTAAGCATTTTGTGTTGATTTTCATTTTAGTATTCTTCTTTCTTTATTTTATTTTCCAAGAAATTTTTTCATTACATCGGGTCCGAAATCAATGAAGTTGCCTGTAGCCTTTGCGGTTTCTTCGTTGATTGTGGTGAATGTGTTTTCTTTTTCGCCTTTTTTATGATAAATCATATAGGGAACAGGGTCAGATGAATGAGTTGCTGTTTTAATAGGTGTGGGATGGTCGGGAAGAATGAGGATTTTGTAATCGTCATATTTTTCAAGACCTTCAATAATAACAGGCAACACTTTTTCGTCAATAAGTTCAATTGAACGCACTTTGTTTTTTGCTTCACGTCTGTGGCCGCATTCGTCAGGTGCTTCAAAGTGAACATAAACAAAATCGCAACCTGAATCAAGGTCGTGGACTGCCTGCTTTGCTTTACCTTCAAAGTTTGTGTCGATATAACCTGTTGAGCCGGGTACATCGGGAGTTTTCATCCCTGCACACTGGCCGATGCCTTTGAGCAGGTCAACAGCTGAAATAATACTTCCTTTAAGTCCGTAAGTTTCTTCAAAGGATGAGAGCATAGGTTTCTTTCCTTCGCCCCAGAGCCAGATTGAGTTTGCAGGAAGCTTACCTTCTGCCATTCTCTTGATATTTACGGGGTGCTTCATAAGGAATTCGTAGCTTTCTTTCATCATAGAAATAAGTTCTTTTGCATTTTCGCTTGTTGAAAGATATTCGCCTACAACCTGACCTGAAATATCGTGAGGTGGAGTCATATTTCCTAAATCAACTGTGCCCTTGTGCCAGATAAGGCAATGTCTGTACTGTACACCTGCATAGAACTTGAAAATATCGTTTCCGAAATGTTCTTCAACTGATTTTATGATTTCTCTTGCTTCAGGTGTGGAAATATCTCCGCCTGAATAGTCAACCATAGTTTTGTCTTCATAATTTTCTTCATCAGAAAGTGATACAAGGTTGCATCTCAGAGCAATATCGTTATCAAGCATTTTAACGCCGATGCTCACTGCTTCAAGGGGAGAACGTCCTGTGTAATATTTTTTGGGATCGTAACCGAGAACGCTTAAGTTTGCAACGTCGCTACCGGGCTTCAGTCCATCTGCAACTGTTCTCACAAGACCGATTTCACCTTTTGTTGCAAGGCGGTCAAAATTAGGCTTGTTTGCAACCTGCATCGGTGTTTTGTTTCCTAATTCCTCCACGGGCAGATCTGCCATTCCGTCGTAAAGGATTACAGCGTATTTCATATATGTCAACTCCTTGGGAATGATTTTTAATCAAATTTTTACTTATATATCATAGCACATTTATATAGTCAAAATCAACACATTGTTATATGAAAATAAATTATTTTTAATACTTGTTTATAGACAACAGCAATAACTTATGATATAATTTAAAAGATAGTAGGTTAGTATGGTGATTTTATGAAAATCAGAGTTTTGCATAAAGGTTTTAATTTTTCACAGGATGGTCCGGGAAACCGTCTTGTGTATCATTTGCAGGGATGTAATTTTTTCTGTCCATGGTGTTCTAATCCTGAAAGTATTTCTTTTGAGGGCACAACGATGACTGTTGACGGGAAAGAAAAGCTTTCCTGCACAGAGTACAATACAGATGAAGTTTTTGCCGAAATTCTCTCGGGAAAAATGATGATGTTTTCAGGCGGAGGAGTTACTTTTACGGGCGGTGAGCCTACAGTGCAGTTTGATGCACTGAAAGAACTTCTTGAAAAATGCAGAGAGGCCGGAATACATACTGCAATTGAAACAAATGCATCTCACACAAAATTCTGTGAATTGTCAGAACTGATTGATTATATGATTGTTGACCTGAAACATTATGATACAGAAAAACATAAAAATGTAATCGGTTCTTCAAACGCAAAAACAATTTCAAACATAAAAGAGGTTTCAGAAAAACGCGAGCAGTTACTGATTCACATTCCGCTTATCGGTGGCTTTAATTCTTCAGAGAAAGATGCAGAAAAGTTTGCAGAGCTGATAAAATCTTTCGCTAATGAAAAAATTGATGTTGAAGTGTTGCGGTATCATGAATACGGCAAGGATAAATGGCTTCAATGCAATATGGAATATAAAATGGAGTCAGGCAATGTGACTGACGAAGAGTATGAGATTTTTACGGATATTCTTAAAAAGAAAGGAATATCTGTTATAAAGACATAAGGTGATAAATTATGAAAATCAACGAACTTTACAAACAGAATGAAATCACACTCAAAGCAAAAGACCTTTTCAAAGAAGAGAGAAGTCTTATGCGTCTTGACGGTTGGCTCATTGCAAGAGAAGCAGCATATCTTCACAGCGAAGAATTTGCATCTCTTGACAAAGAAATGAGAGCTGCAAAAGAGCTCGAAGCAATTATTGAAGTGCTTCCGCTTTCGATAAGCGACAATGCTGTTTTTGCAGGCACACAGAGAGATGCTTTTGCAAGAAGCTATGCTCTCATAAATCCGTCTTTCAGAGTTGAAACTTTCTCAGGTTACTGCGACCCTACAGCAGTGTTCAACGATATTGAGCCTGACGAAGAATTCCCCAAAGAAAGAATTGATGCAGTAAGAGAATTCACAAAGAAAACAGACTACGTGAAAACTCTTATGGATATGTACGGTCAGTATGAAGATTATACAGGCGAAGTTGCATTTTTCGTAGAGCAGGTAACAGGTCATCTCATTCCTGATTTCAGACCTGCACTTAAGTTCGGTCTTGATAAAATTCTCAGCGAAATTGAAGAAAAGATTGCGACTGAAACAAACGCTAAAAAGAAAACAAATTACGAGGCATTTGCTCTTACATTGAAGAGTACAAAACGTCTTGCAGAAAGATATTCTGAAATTGCAGAAAGTAAAATGGCAGATGCTGATGCTGAAAGAAAAGCACAGCTTGAACTTCTTTCAAAAACACTCCGCAAAGTTCCGGCAAGCGGTGCGGAAAGTCTGTATGAAGCAATTCAGTCATTTATGCTTCTTTGGCAGGTTATGTGTCTTGAACAGGCTCCCAACCCCTTCGCTTTCTCTGTAGGTAATGCTGACAGAATTTTTGAACCTTACAGACAGATGAGCGGTGAAGACAGAAAAACAACTGCAGAGCTTCTCAAGCATTTCCTTGTATTCTTTAACGTTGCAGACAGGAGCTGGGCTATTTCACAGAGTGTTCTTGTCGGAGGTAAGTCAAACGACGGCAAAGACCTTACAAATGAAACATCTTATGCCCTGATGGACGCATACTATGATATGAACCTTCCTCAACCTATCCTCTCTGCAAAATTACATAAAAACACACCGAAGGAAATGTACCGCGAAATGGGTAAATTCTTCTTCACACCGGGTGTGCTTACTCCCTCTCTTTTCAATGATGACGCACTCTTTGCAGTTCTTAAAAATGCAGGTAAAGATGCAAAAGATCTTGAGGATTATTCTGTTGCAGGTTGTCAGGAACCTCTCATTATGGGTAAAGACAACGGTAATACAACAAACTCATGGTTCAATCTTCCCAAGATTCTTGAGCTTATTCTCAATAACGGTTGCTCAACAATTACAGGCAAAAAGATTGATACTGTTACAACTGAAACAGATGCGAAGAAACTTCTTGAAAATATCCGCGAAGAATTCTATAAAAATGCAGATTATTTTGCAGATAAAATGTGTGCTGCCGCAAACGGTGCTTCAATAGCAATCTCACACCTGCCCGTACCTTTCTTAAGTGTATTTATGGGCGGTATGGAATCAGGCATTGATATGCGTGATACAGAAGAACAGGGCACAAAATATAATGGTAGCGGATGTCTTATTCACGGCCTTTCAATCATTGCCGATTCATTTATTGCTATTGACTGCTTCCTAAAGGATTATCCCGACGATGCAGAGAGACTTCTTAATGCATTGAGAAATAATTTCGAAGGCGAAGAAGAGTTACGTGAATATCTTCTTTCATGTCCGAAATTCGGCAACAACATTGTTTCTGTTGACAGAGAAGCTGCTGAAATCGCATCAAAGATTTCAGATATGATTTCTTCAAAGAAAAACTATCTTGGCAATCCGTTCCGTCCTGACTGGTCAAGCCCCTCAACACATCTTACTTACGGCTATTGGGTAGGTGCAACTCCCGACGGCAGAAAAGCACGTGAGCAATTGGGTTACGGTGTAGACCCGCTTTACGGCGAAGCAGGCTCAGGTCTCGGTTTCAGAATGCTTTCAACCTTCAAGCTTCCCTTTGAAAAATTCTGTGGCGGTTATGCTTCTCACTTCGGTGTTGATCCCAAATTCTTCACAGGCAAAGAATATGAAGATAAAGGCGCTGAATTCGGAGAAAGAGTTATTACTCCTCTCTTCTTCAACGAATTCAATGAAGAAGATATTGCTCCTTTCTATTTATATGTAAATGTAACAACTCCTGAAACTCTGAGGAAAGTTCTTGCAGACCCCCGGAAATATGCACCAAGCGGAGTATATATTATGCGTATCCACGGAACTTTCGTAAACTTCCTTGATTTGTCACCGGCAATCCAGCAGGATATTATAAAACGTCTTGACCTGGAATCAACAAGGTTATAACAGAGGTTGTAATATTATGAAAGTAATCGGTCTTGATATCGGCACAACCACAATCTGTACGATTGTGGTTGATGCTGAAAGCGGAGAGGTTTTAAAAAGTATAACTCTCACCAATGATACTTTTCTTGAGGATGTCAGATCCTTTGAGAAAATCCAGAATCCGTCAGAAATTTTAGGCAAGGCATTGACAACGGTCGACAGCCTTTGCAAAGAATATGACGATATAGTTTCAATCGGAGTGACAGGGCAGATGCACGGTCTTGTTTACCTTGATGAAAACGGCGATGCTGTCAGCGGTCTTTACATCTGGCAGGATGCATCTGCAAATGAGATGTATAAAGACGGCAAAACTTATGCACAGTATCTTACTGAGCTGACAGGTTATAAGATGGCATCGGGATTCGGTGCATCAACATATTTTTATCATAATGAAAATAATATGGTGCCTGAAAATGCCGTAACAATCTGTACAATCCATGATTATGCGGCAATGAAGCTGGCAGGTCTTAAGAAACCTGTTATGCACGTATCGGATGCAGCAAGCTACGGCTTGTTTGACATAAAAAATGCATGCTTTGATGAAGAGGCAATCAGAAAAGCAGGACTTGATATTGATTTATTTCCTGCGGTGACAAAAGAAAATATGATTCTCGGCAAAAAGGACGGAAAAATTCCTGTAAGTGTTGCAATCGGCGACAATCAGGCAAGCTTTCTCGGTTCAGTCTGCGATGTAGAAAAATGTTTGCTTGTCAATGTGGGCACAGGAAGTCAGATTTCATTTGCAACAAAAGCAGATATTTCTGCTGACGGACTTGAAATCAGACCTTGTGTCGGTGACAGTCATCTGATGGTCGGATCATCTCTGTGCGGAGGCAGAGCCTTTGCTTTGCTTGAAAACTTCTTCCGTAAAACGGCAGAAATGGTAACGGGCGAAAAAATTAAATCCGCTTATCAGGGAATTGATAAATTCCTTGAAGAAAACGAAAGTATTGAAAATCCCATTGGCTTTTCAACGCTTTTCTGCGGAACAAGAGAAAATCCCGATGAGAGAGCAAGTATAACTTCTCTGGGAATTGACAATTTCACTCCGGGACATTTCATTTACGGTGTAATGCACGGAATGGCGGATGAGCTTTACTCAATGTATAAAGCGGGCATCTCCGTGTGTGAAGAAAGGCCTTGTCAGTTAATTGCATCAGGCAACGGAATCAGAAAAAACGCCACACTAAGACGTATTGTGTCAGAGATTTTCGGAATGGAGCTTAAAATTCCGAAGCACAAGGAAGAAGCAGCCTACGGAAGTGCGATTTTTTCCTTGACATCGGCGGGAATTTATGATACGATACAAAGTGCACTACAGTTAATTCAGTACGAGAGTTAACTGACAAATTTTTAAGGAGGATAAATCCAAATGAAAAAAGTATTATCAATTTTATTGGCAGTATTGATGGTTGCTTCAATGTTCAGCGTAGCAGCATTTGCTGAAGACGCAACAACTGAAGAAGCAAAAGTTATGGAAAAGTTTGCCGGCGGTACAAGTGCTAACTCTTACAGCTACAGAGAAGGCCGTCCCAACAAGGCATGGAAAGTTGAATACCTCAATCCCGACGGAAGAGGTAAAGCTATTGTTGAAGGTATCAACAAAGATGTAGCATCAGGCGATTATGCAGCATACTACATTTACATCCAGGGCGGTTCAACAGCTGCTATCACAATCAGCGATATCATCGGTACAGCAACAACACCCGTTTATATTCAAATCGCTGAAAGCCTTATGTCAGCACCCCTTTTCGCAAGTGACAGCCTTGACACAAAAGCTCCCGCAATCACACTTGAAGATTGTGAATATGTTACACTTAAAGGTCTTGCTGCAAAATCATCTATCTACAACGGTATTGAAGTAAGAAACTGTAAAAACGTTACTCTTGAAAACATCGAATTCAAAAACGTTGGTTACACAGACTACTCATTCCCCTCAACAGCTGAAGACGGCACAGAAACATTCCCCGATATGGATACAACTAATCTCCTTGCAAAAGGTTCAGCTCTCCTTATCGGCGAAGGCAATACAGATGTTGCAGTTATCGGCTGTAAATTTGAAAACTGCCGTGCAGGTGTTGTAGTTGACAGCACAAAACTTGCAGTTGAAGAAGAACCCGCAGCTCCTGCAGCAGAAGGTGAAGAAACAGAAACTCCTGCAGCTCCTGTTGCAACATCAGGTGTTTCAATCACTGATTGTAGCTTCACAAACATCAACGAAGCAGCAGTTCTCCTTAACGGTGCAGACGATGTTCTCGTTTCAGGCGGTAAAGCATCAAACGTTGGTACTCTTACAGAAGCTCAGAACTATGACGGTACAGCAGTTGCAGTTGTTAAAGTTGTAAATTCAAAAGATGCTATCGTTGAAAAAATGTTCTCATCATACAACGAATCATTCGTAAACTTTGAAAATTCAACAGGTAAAGTTCGTTTCAACGTTTCAGATAGTGACGGTGCAGGCGTAATCGGTGCAGGCGTTCTTGTTTACAACAACACATTCGTAAACGCATCTGCTCTTGAAATCGCAACAGCTAAAAACAACATTTTCGCAATGCTTATGGGCGAAAAAGTTAAAGTTGCTGACGGTGAAGCTAACTGCTACTACTGGACAAGCAAAGGCGACAGAAACTCAATCAAAAAGAACCCCAAATTTGCTAACGCATTTGACGGTATGACAGAAGGTCAGGATCCTATCGATAACTACAAACTTGCAAACGTATCTCCTTGCCTTGGCGCAGGCGTTAAAGTTGAAGACGATATGGGCACAACAGACTTCTATGGTAACGAACTCGATGATTCAATCAACATCGGTGCTGATCAGGGTGCAGGTGAAGAAGCAACAGTAAAACTCGTAAGTGATTTCGTTGATTTCTTCAACTACATCTTCGCAGTTATCAAAAACTTCCTCGGCATTAAATAATTAAGTTTAATCAATTGAAGTTAATCTTTATAAAAAAGCCTCCTCGTTTCGGGGAGGCTTTTATACTATCACTGATGTTGGTTTTATAATAATCAGTCAGCGTATTACCCATAGTCAGTTTTATACTATCACTGATGTTGGCTTCATGACAATTAATCAGTGCAAATCCCATAGATAGTTTTTGTGATTTTAAATTATAATTTACCCGTTACTACCCTTGCCATTTTGTTGTCATCCCCCAGCGTCAGCGAAGGATCTCAAAATGGCAACACATAAACCATTCCCAAACGAGATTCTTCGCTTCGCTCAAGAATGACACGTTTGGGAATGTCAGCGATAAATTATAAATTACCACTGAAATAAGAATAACAAAAAGGCCCCCTTGCCTAAAGGGGGCTGGCAAAACCGTAGGTTTTGACTGGGGGATATTTTT
>JAZQWT010000059.1:0-7675 GCA_045632485.1 Acutalibacteraceae bacterium | reverse complement strand
AGATGGGAAAACTGTTTTAGCATCCATTGTATAAGTTGATTTTTTCATAATTCTCTGCGCCGCTTCAATGTCTGCCAACGCATCAGGACGCATACCGTCAACAAGAAACAAAATTATTTTCATAACTATCACTCCTTATATTAAATATGATAACAAAAAATTTATATAATTGCAATAAAAATCAACACGTCAATTCAATCAATATTCTGTCCATCGGGAACAGACCTGCTTTTCAATTACCATTTGCATACCGTATTCATTTATTGTATAATGATAAAAAGTCATTAAATTTATTTCAGAGGTGATTCTGATGAGGACTGTTGAATATAAAACCGATTTATGCATTATCGGTGGCGGTATGGCGGGGCTTTGCTGTGCTATTGCAGCAGCGAGACACGGAATTAAGGTTATTCTGATTCAGGACCGCGCCGTTTTAGGAGGTAATGCTTCAAGCGAAATCCGCATGTGGATTGGCGGATGTCACGGCAAGGACAATCGTGAGGGCGGTATTATTGAAGAAATTATGCTGGAAAACTTTTATCAGAATCCTTCTCTTAAATATCCGTTGTGGGACAGCGTTCTTTATCAGAAAGCAATGGCTGAAGAAAATCTCACTCTCCTTCTCAACTCAAGCTGTCTTGGCTGCACAATGGACGGCAATAAAATCAAATCCGTCAAAGCGTGGCAATCGAACGCTGAAACTTTCCACGTTGTAAGTGCTGAATATTTTGCCGACTGCTCAGGCGACTCTGTACTTTCAACTCTTACAGGTGCTGAATTCATGTACGGAAGAGAAGCAAAAAGTGATTTCGATGAAACTATTCCCCCTGATTCAAGAGACAAAAAGACTATGGGTATGAGCTGTCTTTTCCAGATAAGAGAAACAGAAAAGCCTGTGCCGTTTATTGCACCCCAATGGGCATACAAATACACTTCTGACGACGACCTGCCTTTCAAAGACCACGATAAAGGCAATAACTTCTGGTGGATTGAAGTCGGCGGTGAATGGGACTGCATTCACGATACAGACCGTTGCCGTGATGAGCTTTTGAAAATCTGCTACGGTGTGTGGGACCATATGAAAAACTACGGTGACCACGGTGTTGAAAACTGGGAAATTGAATGGATTGGTTTTCTGCCGGGTAAACGCGAAAGCAGACGATATATCGGCAAATATATTGTAAATCAGAATGACGTTGAGTCAGAAGGCAGATTCCACGACATTGTTGCATATGCAGGTTGGAGTATGGACGACCATTTCCCTGAAGGCTTTTATTATAAAAAGGGATATCCTACAATTTTTCACCCTGCACCTACCCCATGGGGATTGCCACTCAGGTGTATGCTTTCGAAAAACATTGAAAACCTTTGCTTTGCAGGGCGAAACATCAGCGTTACTCACGCTGCACTCAGTTCATCCAGAGTTATGGCAACCTGCGCAATTTTAGGTCAGTCTCTCGGCACAGCTGTGGCTGAAGCAATAAAAGACGGTGTTACTCCTGAAAATGTTGATATAAATAAATTACAGCAGACATTAATGGCTGACGACTGCTTTATCCCGTGGCACGAAAGAAAATTGCCACCTCTCACTCTTAATGCAGAATGTTCAAACGAAATTGTACGCAACGGAATTGACAGAGGCGAGGAAAACCTTTGGCTCGGAAAGAAAAATGAAGTTATCGAATACACCCTTGACACTGATACTCAGATAAAGGGAATCAGACTTGTTTTTGACAGCGACCTCAATCGCAGATTCCACAATATGCCCTGCAATTATCCCTTGGTACAAACAGATTTCAGGTTACCTGAAACATTAATAAAAGAATATAAAATTCAGGGCATTTCAGAAAACGGTGAAACAGAAGAAATTCATATCACAGACAACCGACAGAGGTTTGTAAAACATTCCGTCAACTGGTGTGTAAAAACAATACGTTTCATTCCCCTTTCTACTTTTGGCGCAAAACAGTTCAGAGTGTTTGATTTTGAAATTGAATAAAAAGTTTTGTGCTTTTGACCAAAAAGAACACATAATTCTTATGCTATAATCACATTGAGAAAATTGCATTAATTTGGTAAAATACTTTTAACAACTGCAAGGAGAGATCTAATATGAAACTCAAAAAAGTAATAAGCATTATGCTGACATTTGTTATGGTTTTTTCAATCACAACAACTGCATTTGCAGGCGATTCAGGTTACATTGCTGATTATGATACAGAAACTCCTGTAATTATCATTCACGGTATGAGCCAGAACAATACATACATCCTTGACGAAAACGGCAACCGCATCCCTGACGAAACAGGGTATGTTACTGCGTGGCCTTTCGAAATTGACGTTATGCCTCTTCTACAGCGAGCATTACCCAATCTGCTTGCTTCTATTGCTACAAGACAGAATATCGGCATTTACAACGCGATTTACGAAGGCACTTACAACGCTCTCGGTCTCGTTGAAAAAGATAACAACGGCAAATATCTCAACAACGTTGAAGTTCCCTGTTATGAAGTGCCTATGAGCCAACTTCCTGACGATGTAAAGGAAGAATACTACACTTTCCTGCCCATCCAGGAGCTCAGCGAAATTGTTGGCGAAGACGATGTTTACTACTTTGGCTATGACTCATTGGGCGATGTTATGCACGAAACGGAAAAGCTTCACCACTATATCCACGACGTTGTACTTCCCAAATCACCCAACGGTCAGGTAAAGCTTTGCCACATAAGCCTTGGCGGTACAATTGCCGTTAACTATCTTGAAACTTATCCCGAAGATTACGAGCTTATCAGAAAGATGGTTTTTGTAATCCCTGCTATTGACGGTTCTGATATTATCGGCGACCTTCTCACAGGAAACCTCAGTGTTTTCTACGATGACAACACTCTTTACGAAGAACTTTTAGTAAATCTTCTCGGCGAAACTCCACTTGCATATCTTCTCAATATGGTGCTTCGTATACTTCCTGACGATGTACTTAAATCTGCTCTCAGCGGTCTTGCTAACGGTGTTGTAGACATTGCCGCACTGCGTTCAACTATGATATGGGCACTCTGTCCCGACGCATATTACGAAGAAGCAAAAGCAATATGGCTTGACGGCAGAGATGACCTTGCAGCTATACGTGAAGATGTTGAATACTTTATGAATGCAAGAGCAAACTTTGAAAAAAACCTTTTTGAACTTCGCGATTCAGGCTGTGAGGTTTTCAACGTTGCTTGCTACGATATGAACCTCTTCCCCTTATGCAAGGAATACAAAACAAAAAATGCTGACCGCGTTATTCACGCTGAATCGCCTGCAATGGGCGCAACATTTGCAAATCTGGGCGAAACTCTCGGAGATGGTTACAAAGCAGTGGGAACATACTGCAGCAACCCTGACCACAACCACCTTTCCCCTGACGGCGTTGTAGATGCCACAACAGGTTTACTCCCCTGCACAACCTGGTATTTTAAAGCACAAGCACACGAACAGCTTCCCGAAAACGATGTTGCACTCGGTCTTGCTATCAGGGTTATGGCAGACAACAATATGAAAGACGTTTACTCCAACCCTGCATATCCCCAGTTCAACGAGGGTAGACTCACCTTCAATTCACTTAACAACATCAAAGCCTGGGGAGAAGCTGACAAGAGTAAAATCAGTGCAGATAAGATTTCCGCCGTTGAAACAGCAATTGCGAAAGTTGAAGCACTTCTTGATGAAACAATTGTAGACCAGGCAGCATGGGTTGCCGCTGATGCCGAACTTGAAAAAGCACTTGTTGAAGCAAAGGTCATCGAAGACGAATCACCTGATGCAATAGAAAAAGCTCTTATAACAGTTCTTCGAACAATTAATTGTACCATAAATAAAATCTACGCAAAATTTTAAGCAAAAATCCCCTTGGATTCTCCAAGGGGATTAAATATTTTATGCCAGAAGTTTTATTAAATACAAAACAAGCATATGCACGGGGTAGAATGCATAAAATCCGTACTGCATAACCTTGCTTGATTTTCCTTTTTTACCGCCGTAAAGCCATATGGGGATAAGTGAGAAAACTGCAAATCCCTGTGACGGTATCTCTACCATTCTGCCGAAGATTTCCACATTGAACATCTGTCCCTCAAAGAATACGATGTTAATAAGCACCATTGCCACAAGCTGAGCGAGCCATGCAAACGGGAAATCCCTTAAAATGTAAAACATTACAACAGTAAGCAATCCAAGGAAGCCATAATCTACAAAACCGATAACCGATGCTATGCAAATCAGACCGAGCCACAACACAGAAAGTGCAATATTCTTTGCCGTCCTGTTTTTCTTCGCATTGTCAATCACATATATTGCAAGCAGTCCTAACAGAAGCGTAAATAATACATTCTGATGATAAGGATTAAACCACCTGCTGCTGTAAAAAAGGTTAAAAGGAATTTCTGTAACCAGCGCAAAGCCCAGAAGCCTTAATGCATACTTTTTGAAATTTGAAGTATGTACAAATCCCTCTGCTATCTGAAACGCAAAAATAGGAAAAGCCATTCTGCCGATATAAGTCATCCAGTTACCAAAGCTCATATACGTTGCCCAGATATGGTCGCTGAGCATAAGAATAACTGCAATTGTTCTGAGCATATTTGAAGTAAATCCGCCAAAGGGAATCTTTATCAAAGGACTGTTTACAGGGAGTTTTGATTTGATTTTTTCGTTCATATTGTTCACTTCTCTTTCTATAAACCTCGTTTGTATTATAACATAAAAATCTGTCCCCTACAAGAACAAAGCTCCCCCGGGATTGGCATTACTGTTTATAACAAAAACAAATCTGATACTTACACAGAACACATTGAAATTATCAGACAAATAATATAGCTGAAATAGCGGCAAATATTTTAAGAAAACAGAGTATATGATTACGTTTTTTACTATTACAAACAACTTGGGCAAATTATATTTTGTTTATAAATTCAAATAACCTTGACTATTATTTTAAAAGGTTTATAATATTGTTTATTAACTGTATAAAAAGAGGTTTTACTATGTCAGATTTCCGTACAACTGAGTATGCTGATAAACTTTCACGTTTAATTCAGGTTGAAACTATCTCAACCTTTAATCAGACTGATAAAACTAAATTCTATAAATTTCACGATGTTCTTCGCGAAATGTTCCCTGAACTTTTTTCTGTTTGCAGCTTTGAAGATTTTGACGGCAGTTTTCTGATGAAATGGAAAGGAAAAACTGACAAAGAACCTGTTATGCTGATGAATCATCACGATGTTGTTGAAGCATCAGGCAAATGGGAGCACGAGCCTTTCAACGGTGAAATTGCAGACGGTAAACTCTGGGGACGAGGTGCTCTTGATACAAAAGGCGGACTCTGGGCAATGCTTCAGGCTGCTGAGGAATTAGTCAAAAACGGCTTTACTCCTGAAAGAGACATTTATTTCTTATCAGCCTGCACCGAAGAATGCGATGGTTCAGGTGCTGATACAATTGCAAAAACACTTGAAAAACGTGGAATCCGCTTCTATATGATTCTTGATGAGGGCGGTTATATTATTGATGAACCGATTGCAGGTGCAAAAGGCAAGTTTGCTGTAGTTGGTTTAGGAGAAAAAGGATGTGCGGACTTAAAATTCATAGCCCGTTCAGGAGGAGGACACGCGTCTGTTCCGCCTAAAAACTCACCTCTTGTACGTCTTGGTAAGTTTATGTGTGCTGTTGAAAAGAAAAATCTTTTTGAAACAAAAATGGCACCCATACTTCACGCTACTTTTGACAGCCTGGCAGGTTCTATGAGCGGTCCGCTTAAATTTGTACTTAAAAATTCACGTTTTTTCAAGCCTTTACTTATTAAAGCTATGCCACTCGTTTCAGGTACTGCAGGTGCTATGCTTCGCACAACAGTAGCATTCACCATGGCATCAGGCTCAGAGGGTACCAATGTTTTACCCCATGAAGCATGGGTAATTGCAAATATGCGGTATTCACATCATCAGGGTGGCAAATCAAGCATTGAAGTAATTTCGGAACTTGCGAAAAAGTATGATATTGAAACTGTTGTTCTCGACCCCGGTGTGGACTCCCCTATTTCTGACCACAACAGCGATGCATATAAGCTTATCAACAAGGCGGTTTCTGATGTTTTCCCCGATGTGAAAACCATACCGTATATTATGACCGCTGCAAGTGACAGCCGTTTTATGTGGAGAATAAGCGATAACTGTATGCGTTTTGCTCCGTTCAGCATTACCGATGAGCAATTGGATAGTGTTCACGGCATAAACGAAAATTTAAATTTATCCTGCCTTGCTCCTGCAGTAGATTTTTATCGTTACATAATTACAAATGTTTAATATACAAAAAGACTCTGAAACCTGATTGTTTCAGAGTCCTTTTTATTTAAAGTTTGATTATTTCATCGGGTTTATCAACATAGAATTTATACTTTTTAGTGTAATCCGTTCCTGTACAAATAAGCATAGATTTTTCGTTACAGTTATAAACTGCACATAACCACATAGCTACCCGGGTAACGGTTCGCGAAGTGGGGAAATTATCTGCCAAACGCACCGATTTCATACCAATCACTGTCGATTCTATGATATTCGATACCTTCATACCAATCCGACTTCATATCCCATATTGTTGACAATGGATTTTCAGAATAAACCAAACCGTAGTATTTTGTTTCGTCTTCCCAGAATATTACATATTCATCTGTTACCCACAAACACATAAACGCTTCATCAACGGATTTAATTGCTTGCTTTTCTTCTTTATTAAGATTGATTACAATGTTATCTTCAAGCAAAGAGTCGTCGAGTAAACAGTCCTCTTTTATTGTAAGACAGATACGCTCATCCTTGTCAGTGGACTCGTTATAATATTTCATTGCTACATTTGCAATGGTTTCATAATCAGCAGAAACATCATTGAAATTCTCAAATTCCGGCTCGCCACCATAAACGAAAAAATAAGATGTAACAACTAAAATAAAAGCTAATAATATTGCGAGAATTATTATAATGCCTTTTTTCATAACGCTTCACCTCTTTTATAGTATAGCATTACAACAGAAATTTTGCAACAGACACAAAAAATCCCCTTGGATTTCTCCAAGGGGACTAATTGTTTATTTAGAATGAGTCAACACTCAATCTTATTTCATTTCAGCGATTGCTGCCTGTCCCGCAGTTAGCCAAGTGGGGAAATTATTCTTTACTCATTGCTTACAATAAACTTCAATTGAATCACATATAAACGCTGCTGTACCGTCAGCGTGCTTATCAATGTTATTTTTGAAGCGTTCATCGCCTACATACATCTGGCCGAGACCTGCTAAAATCTCATTTGTGCAGAGATAGTAATTTTCGGTGATATGGTTCTGCAAGCATTTCACAAGGTTTTGTGCTTCGCCGGAATCAGGCTCTTCGCCTTTTTTCATACATAATGCAAACTCTGCCATAATGCAGTCCATTCCCTCGGCAAGGTCATTCCACTTCTGCTTGGAGTAGTTCTTAGTCCGCTGAGCATGTTCCTTGTATGCATCCGTTTTGCCCCATTTTTCTCTAGCTTCAGCCTTGTATTTTTCAAATTCGCTGTTATCGAATGCTGTCATAACGTTTTCTCCTTTCACGGCACCGTCAATAGCAGAAATTAACCGCTCTAACCGCTCTTTTTTGAGTAT
>JAZQWT010000058.1:0-29009 GCA_045632485.1 Acutalibacteraceae bacterium | reverse complement strand
ATATGTATGGTGCAAAAAGATCAACAAGAGCACCTGAGGGTTTTATATTGAATGATATAGTGTCGCCAACCTCGAAACCTAAAAAAGAAAAGAAACAAAAAACAAAATATTGTTCTCGTTGTGGTTCTGCAATCAACAATGAAACAAGAATTTGCACGGGATGTGGCAGAAAATATTTTAAAATCAGACTCAATAAATTTTCTGTAGCAATTATTGTAATGTCAGCAGTGATTGTTGCATTATCATGTCTATGTATTAGTGCAATCGTTGAAATAGATTCATTGAATGAAGTGATAACGGGGCAAATAAATACAATTGAAGATCTTAAAGCAGAAAATAGGGAATATTTTTATAAATATATTGATAATAAAACAGAACTTGAATTTTTTAGAGATCATGCAGAAATTGTTGGGGATGATGGTACAGAGGTGTATCATAAATATGGTTGCAGTTGGTTAGATACTTCAGATGGATTATGGATATTTAATTCTGAATACGCAAAACATCTAGGATACAAAAAATGCCCGTATTGTCATTGAAAAACGTAAGACTATATTGTTCGATAAATTGCAAACAAATCTAATGAGTTTACCGAAAAGAGATAATTTCCTTATCTTCACAATCAACCCCCGAAAACCTTACGGTTCTCGGGGTTTTATTTTTTTCGTGCAATCAAAAAACCAATAAAAAACCAACAACCTGCACCGAGTGAGTGATAAACTCTTGCAGGTTTATTTTTGTTCTGCTATAATTATTGTATCCTGAAACGGAGTTGATATTTATGAATAAAATTATATCAATTATACTTTCGCTGATTACAGCATTGAGTACGATAACGGGAATCAGCTTTGAAAGCTTTTTTGATTCATCCTACGTGGAAAATATTACTGATGCAGATATTTCTAGGGTTAATTCTCAGATAGGTTATGTGAAAGACACGGTTCTTCTGTTTTTTGATGAAAATGCCAATGCTTTTGAAAAAATGTCTGTGCTTCTTAATGACGAGGGCGTAACTGTAGGTGTAATCAGGGAGCTTAATCTTTATATCGTAAAAACCGAGGGAAAGGATTTTGACGGGCTTACGGCTCTTTGCGAAACCCTGATGGAGAATGAGAGTGTAAATCTTGCAAGTATCTGCCCTGCAAAAAAACTTACCGAGCAGTATACACCCAACGACCCGTTCAACGACGAAAAGGGATACTGGAATTCTGATTGGGACGACGAAAATCCCGAGGGCAACAACTGGCACCTTGAAGCCACAGATACACGTTCTGCATGGGGATATAAAGAGTTGTTTTCACATATGAATATCGGTATTGTCGATGGTGGATTTGACACCGAGCACGAAGAACTCAAGGGTAAAATCATTTTCCCTAATGCACGTGAAGAAAGAAGAAACAGACCTAATCATCACGGCACACACGTTGCAGGTATAATTGCTGCTGATATGAACAATAACGTAGGTGTCAGCGGAATAAGCCCTGATTCTACACTTGTGTGCGTTGACTGGAGCCCCTCTGACGGACAGCTCTGGATTCCTGACCTTGCAGTACTGCAGGCTTTAAGCAGGGTAGTGAAAGCAGGCGCAAAGGTTATCAATTTCTCTGTTGGTAACTCAACTTCAATGGGAGATAAAAATTATAAATACCCTGATTTCATACCTGACCTTGATGCGATGCTTTATTCTTACTCCATGGGCTCACTTTTAAGTAAGGGTTATGATTTTGTTGTTGTTCAGTCAGCAGGAAACGGTAACGGCGAAGGTTATGCAGTTGATGCTTCTCAGAACGGACTTTTCTGCCCTATAACAGAAAAGAATGCTTTTCTTCCCTTTGCGAAAGTTAAAGCAAAAGACCTGCTCGACAGAATAATTATCGTAGGCAATGCTGAACTGACAGAAAGCGGATATGTTCAGTCCTCATCTTCAAATATAGGTGACAGAGTCGATATCTGTGCACCGGGAAGTGACATTTTCAGTTCAGTAAAAAATAATGAATATATGCAGAAATCAGGCACTTCTATGTCTTCTCCTGTTGTGACGGCAATTGCAGCTCTCGTGTGGTCGGTCGATGAAACTCTCACAGGTGCAGAGGTGAAAAAACTCGTCTGCGAAAACACAAAAGACATTGTTCTTCCTACAGAAGAAAAGTTTTTCGACCACCTGAATTTCAAAAGCTATCCTATGGTGAATGCAAAGCTTGCTGTTGAAGCCGCCCTCAGACAGAAAGAAAATTTCTGTGATGTTTCATTACAGACAGAGGGCAAAAAGGAAGTAACTTTCGAAAATGAAAAGGGACAGCAATTTGTGTTTGAAACAAAATCTGACGGTACATTGGCTTGCGTTCTTGAAAACGGAAATTACACCGTTAAAACAGAACTTGTAACAAAAGAAATCACCGTCAGCGTAAATACTGTAATTGAGATATAATAAAAACCTGCCTTAATTATTATTTTATAAAATAATAAACCTCCCGACATAACTATCGGGAGGATGGGACGATGCTTAGAACTCGAAGTTGTCTCTTTTCTTGTTCTGATTGTCCTGCTGTTTTTTGTTCTGGTCGTTCTTTTTGTTCTGGTTGTTCTGCTGGTTTTTGTTCTGCTGATTTCTGTCGTTCATTTTGATTTTCCTTTCAAGTGCTGATTTTTGGGTTTCACCCTGTTTTATTCTTCACCTGAAAGAGTGTTTTATACATTGAGTTCGTTAAAATCAAAAATAAATCTGTCGGAAATTTTTTTATTTTTTTCAATATCGTCGGAAGAACTTTCATCATACACACCAATGCAATAAAAGCCTGCGTTTTTAGCAGTTGAAAGTGCAGTATAAATATCCTCAAAAACCATACATTCGTGAGGCTCTGCACCTAATTTTTCCGCGGCACGAAAATAAATATCAGGACTTGATTTTCCTTTGCCGACTTCGTTTACCGTTACAAAAAAATCAATAAGCTCTGCAATGCCGTATTTTTTAAGACAGTCTTCAAATAAGTCTTTATCAGATGCAGTTGCAACAGCGAGCTTTACGCCTTTTTCTTTAAGGCTGAGCAGATATTCCTTTGCACCTGATTTTATCTTAACGTGCTGAGAATATTCTTTTTTCGCGATAACGCGCCACTCATCAATAATTTCTTCAACGCTTTCTTTAATGTTGTAGGTTTCTTTTGTATAAATGGCGGCATTATATGTGCCCATAGGCGAAATTGCCTGAATATAGCCTTCGGGAATGGGCATATTTCTGTTTTCAAAAAAAGCTATATCAACCTTATGCCATAAACCCATTGAATCAAGAAGAGTTCCGTCAAGGTCAAAAATTGCACCTTTGAAATTTCTCATACAGCACCTCTCAAAAAAATAACTACATCTATGTTATACTATTTCCTTGTAAAAATCAAGAATTATTGTTATAATATAAAACAACACATATTAAGGTTGTGAAAAATTTGTTCAAGAGAAAAAATGATATCGTTAAAATTTTAAACTCTGTATGCCCTGAAGAAAGACAATTGAAGTGGCAGGAAACTGAATTTTCCGCACTTGTTTATTTTGGCCTTAATACATTTGTATGTAAGCAGGAAAGTAACGGGAAAGTTGAGGCAAATGCATTTTTTCCTACAGATATTGACATCCCTGATTGGATTTCAACTTTTAAAAACGCAGGAATGAAAGGTGCTGTGCTTGTTGTAAAGCATCACGACGGATTCTGTATGTGGAGAACAAAAACTACTGAATATTCTGTTGCCAACTCTCCTTATCTTGATTCAAAAGGCGATATTTTCCGCGAATTTACAGATGCCTGCCGTGAAGGCGGACTTAAAGCGGGCCTCCAGTTTTCACTTTGTGACCGTAATACGGAAAAAACAGGTAAAGAGTTTGACGATTTAATCTGCAATCAGCTTACTGAATTGCTTACCTCCTACGGTGAAATTTATGAAGTAAAATTTGATCTTGACGGAGAAAAAAACCACGATTACGATATGGAGCGATATGTGAAGCTTATCCGTGAATTACAGCCGGATGTCGCAATTGTAAACGGTCCTGACGTAAGACATCTGGGTAATAAAAAAGCAATCACCCGACCTGAAGAATGGAATGTTGTCAGACCTGTGAACAGTCTGCAAAAAATCACGAAAATTGACTCTTCAAAAGAAAATACATACCGTACACCTGACGGAACAGGGCAGATGGAGCTTGACCTGGGCAGCCGAAAAGCACTCAAAAAAGCAAATTCACTTTGTTGGCAGCCTGTTGTGATTGATTATCCCATACGTGATAATTGGTTCTATGACCGCAGTGAAGATGAAATTTCAATGTTCCTGCAGAACCTGAAAAAATTATATTTTTCGACCGTAGGTGCAAATGGTTCTCTGGAACTGGGCATACCCATAGACCAGCGAGGCCGTGTGCATGAATCTGAAAAATTAACACTCGATTCTTTCGGCATTGATATGAGAATGCTTACGAAAAAACCGCTTGTAAAATCTTCTGAAATTACTGCCAACTGTGGCGGTGACAGCGTTAAAAACCTGCAGAAAGAAAATACTGACGGCTTTAATTCAGGTGAAACTGATGCTCCTGTTGATATTACAGTGAATTTCGGTGAAGAAAAAATCATCAAAATGATTTCTCTGGGTGAAAATATAAAAACAGGACAACAGATTGAGCAGTTTTCAATTTATACTCTTGAAGGCAAAAAATTCAAAAAGGCAGAAACTCATGGTGCAGTGGGATACAAAAAACTGATTCTGCCTAAAAAGCCTATGGTGACAAGTGCAATAAAGATTGTAATTGAAAAAACAAGAGATTTTGCAACACTTAAAAACCTTGAAATATATTCAGCTTAAATTAAAAGCAGAGTAGTTGTTCTACTCTGCTTTTTGTTGTGTATAGATTTTGTGTTTTAATCCCATTCGCAGCCCGTAACGGTGTCCATATCGATTCCTTTTGTTTCGTGAGTTTTCCTAATAAGCAGGAAAAGTGAAAGTATGAATCCCGGCACGAGAAGGCAGAAACAAACTGTACCCATTGAAGTGTTGCCCAGAATTGTAACGAGGGGAAGGCTGATTGCGTAAGAAAGTGCAACACCGATTGCTGTAACGATAAACTGTGCTGACATAGTTGACGAGCGTAAGTTTGTGGGAGATGATTCACCAATCATCATAATTATAACATCGTTTGTGGTGTAATAACTGCCGATGAAGGCACCGCATAAAAAGCCCACAATGTAGGGCTGCCACGCAAGATTTGCACCGACTGTAAAAAGAATAAAGGATAAAAGGCAGTTGAATGCAGTTACAACTGCAGCAGTTTTTCTGCCTTTCCAGTCAGAAATGAATCCCATAATTACCTGGGCAAATGCACAGCCTACTGGGAACATAAACAGTGCAGTTGTTACAGGACCTGTGCTTACGGTGTTCATTACTTCTTCGTCAAGAATTCTGAACAAACCGTTTCTGATAAAGTTCTGTGCATAGCCGTAAGACAGAATAACCTGATAGTTAAGAGTAGCAATAAAGCCTAAATTTATGAATGCGGAAGTAATATAAAGCCAGCGTAACTGCTTGTGCTTAAGTGCGAATTTAAGTGCAGGAATAAGTCCGCCCTGTGCGTTTTCGATTTTCTTTTCGGCCCGGATTTCTTCTTCTGTTTTGCGAAGATAATTCAGGCGTGAATCAATAAAAGTATCGGTTTCTCTTGCGAATAAAAGTGCAATAAGACATGTTATAATTCCCACAACTGCAGGGATGAAGAAAATAATTCTCCATTCGGAAGCCTCTTTCATAAGTAATCTTCTTAAAAACGGAATAAGCATAACGCTCATATTTGCAAAGAATTTTATTACTGAATAAATTCTTGCTCTGTGCTTCGAGGGCGAGGATTCCATTATGTAAACTACGTGCATATCGTGAGGAATGAAGAATTGCACAAGACATGCCCCTGCAAAATAAAGGAACAGATTATCTGATAAGAAGATTATGAGCATTGCAAAGCTCATACCGAATGTGTTGATAACAAGGAAAAGCTTTCTGCCTAATTTATCGGCAAGAGGTCTGTAAAGAAGCCCTAATGCCTGAAAGGGTACAACAATCATAGAGAGAATGTCAAGCACACCTACAGAGCTTTCACCGTATTTTGAGAAGAGGTCGTTTGCAATTTCTGTTTTCATCAATGTGCCGATTTGTGATGCGATTTCGTCAGTTGCATAAATAAGAGCAATAATCAGCACAAGGTAAACAAAATACAGATTGCGTCTGGGCTTTTGTTTTTCTTTTTCCCATTTGAGAATTTCTTTTTCACGTCTGAGAAGTCTTTTTCTTGCTTTTTCGGGGGTGAGTTGCTGTGATTTCATTTTTAAAACCTCACATTCTCAATAAATAATTCAGAAAAATATTTATCTGAAGATAAATCAATATATTCCGCGTTGTCTGTAATTCTTTGTAAATCATTATTATCGCAGACGAATTTTACAGTGCCGTGCAGGGATGAGTTGTTTATGGGAATAAATTTATCTTTGAGTTTATAGGGAATAAGCCCTGTTTTTACGGCATTGTCAATATTCATTCTTCCTGAAAGTCCGCCTGAAATATACATTTTTTCAATACACTCAAAGTCAATACCGACAGTTTTAATCAAAGAACAAATGCCTGAACAAACGGCAGATTTTGCAAGGAGATATTGCTGTACATCATCCTGAGTCAGGAAAACATCTTCGGTCACGGGAAATTCTCCGCATTCCATAAAACCTGCCTTGTCGATTGTACCGTCAGACAAAAGCTCTGCAATTATATCAATAAGTCCCGTTGCGCAAATGCCCTTTGATTTTGTGTTGTTTACGGTGCTGATTTTTCCTTTTGCGTAAGAAAAGATTGCACCGTCAGTTGCACTCATTCCGCAGGCAATACCGGCACCTTCAAAGCAAGGTCCTGCTGCAGCAGAGGTGCATAATATTCTGTTTTTTGAAAAAAGTGCGATTTCCGCATTTGTACCAAGGTCAACGAGTAAATTATATTTTCCGTCAGATGGCATTTCGGCAAAATTAAGTCCTGCCACAATGTCTGCACCTGTAAAAGTATCAATGCAGGGCAGGGAAATTATTTCACTTATTTTACGTATTTTGTCAGCTTTTACTTTTCTGCTTTCGAGAAAAGCGGGTGTGTACGGTGCAACACCCATAGAAGAGCAGTCAATGCCGAAAAACAGATGGAGCATTGTTGTGTTGCCTGCAACAAAAAGAGTCTGAACGCAGGAAACATCACATTCGTCAATCATACTGTTTATTTCTTGGGTTAAAACATTCTGCAGCTTTTCTATGCCGTTATTTCTGCAGTAATCAATTCTTGACATTACATCAGCACCGAAAATTCTCTGGGGATTTATACGGCTTATAGTTTTTATGATTTTCTTTTCATCAAGTGAAACAAGAGAAAGTGCCAGAGTAGTTGTGCCGATATCGAGAACAAAGCACATATTATCTGTGATTTTACCGTTTTCCCGGACTTCATCGTATGATGAAATTCTGCCTTTTTCCGGTACTGTCACACAGATGTCGGATTGTATTGTGTATCTGCAGGAAAGCTCTTCTCTGCCGTTTACAAGCACAACACATTTACGGCATATGCCCTTGCCACCGCAAAGATGCTCGTGGGATATACCGTTTTTTATTAAAATGTCAGAAAGTAAATCTCCCTTTGCGGCAGAAAAATTTTTGCCGTTAATTTTTATGTTCAACATAAACCGACTGCCTTTGCTGTTACTGTAAAACAATTATATCACACGTGTTTGTAAAATAAAATACATTTTCAGAATATTGATATATAAAAAGCACCTGCAATACGTGTACTGCAGATGCTTTGATTTTTTATTATCTTCTGAGAAGCTTGAATGCTTTGATTTTAAGTTTTTTCGCAGTGGGCATAAGCTTTGCGTAGGCATAATATTTAAGTGAGTTGCCGACAAGAACATATTCACCGATGAATTCGTGATAATCTGCTGAGAAGCTTTTCTTGAAATCATAAATTCCCTTGAAGTTATCCTGAGGAATAAGTTCACCCAGAGTGCCGTCCTCCTGAAGAGCAGGGGATTTGACGATTACATATCCCAGGTCGTGGATTTTGCAACCGCGGTTAATGCTTTCGCAAAGTCTGAGATAGTTAAGATAATGGCTTGAACGTGTGTTATTTCTGATAACGTTTCTTGTTCCACCGAAAAGACAGCTTCCCATTCCTGCGTAGTAAATTGAAAGACCGCCTGCAACACAGATGCGTCTGTCTTTTGTAAATTCTTCAGCCTCAGACATTCTCTTTTCAAAATGCTCAGTCTGCTTGTCAACGCTGTCGATTGTTTCCTTAAGCTGTCTTGCTTTCTTCTCGTGTGCTGTTTCGAGCTCTGCAAGGGCCTTTTCTTTATTTTTAAGACGTTCAGCCTGAAGCTTTTCGTCTATATCCTTGTCATAGTAAACAAGTTTAAGGTCGCTGTATCCCATAAATTCGCGGAGAAGCTTTGTGCAGTATTCACCGTTTCTTTCGACGAAACTGTCTCTTTCACTTGTGTCACGCATAACTGCCATAAAGTCATCCATAATAGCAGGATTGTTTTTAATATCCTCGTATGTGTATGTTTCGGCAACAAGACCTCTCTGCTGACCGATACGGATGCTGTATTTAACACCCTTGTCGCATTTTTTGAGTATTTTATCAGCAGTCAGCTGTGTATCACCGTCGAAGAGAGGAATGAAAAGCTGAACAGGCTGTTTGTATGTGTAGTTATCGATATTGGGGTTAAGCTGATATCCCATATCTGAAAGGGTTTTGTGCATTTTATGTCCGTCTTCCATTTCTTCACCGTTTATACGAAGAGAAATTGATGGGTCCATAATAAAGCATGTTGCACCGCTTTTTTTCATTTCTTCTTTAATAAAATCTGTAAATTCTTTAAGCAGCAGGGTGTTATTGTAGTCGCATATTGCACCGCCTGCAGCATACCAGATTTTTCCTGCAAGGGGAAGTGAACGTTCCATTACCAATACGGCAAGAACTCTCTTTTCACCTTCAAAACCGCAATAGTATGTGCATTTCCAGGTTGTTTTTACGCTCTGCCATGCTGAACACTGAATATACTGTCCGCCGTTTTCGTTAAGGAAATCGTCGTATGCTTTCAAGTCAGTTTCAATTCTGAATGTGTACATTTATTTTTACCTTCTTTCTTTTTCTCGGAAAGCTTTGGCTATTTCGTCTCTTTCGTTAAAAGGGACTTTTTGTCCGTTTATCTTCATATATTCTTCGTGCCCTTTGCCTGCAAGGATGAGGATGTCACCGCTTTCTGCCATTTTCACGGCATAATTTATTGCCTCACCTCTGTCAGGGATAATTACGAATTCACCGCCTGCTTTTTCGCAGTATGATGCAATTTCTTCGCAGATAGAACGTGGGTCTTCAAAATCAGGGTCATCGCTTGTAATAACGGTGAAATCACTCATTCTGCCTGAAACAAGTCCCAGCTCTTCACGTCTGCATTCTGTTCTTCCGCCAACACTTCCGAAGAGTGTTATAATGCGGTTGTGCTCATACTCTTTTGCAGTGTTGATAATATTTTCAAGGCTTATGCCGTTGTGTGCGTAGTCGATGATAATAGTGATATCCTGCGTATCTCTGAGAATTTCGCATCTGCCCTTGACAGATACTTTTTCAAGACCTTTTTTTACCTTTTCGTCGTCAATTCCGAAAATATCGGCAAGTGCTACAGCAATAAGTGCGTTATGGGCATTTATAGCACCGGGAAGTGCAATGGTAAAGCAGTTGCTTGTACCGTTCTTGTTTACGTTGAACTCTGTAGCAAGAACGTTTCCTGCTTTTACTTTTTTGTGGCTTTCAAGGACATAATCTGCATCGGCTTTACATCCGTATGTTATAACCTTATCTGTGCAATGCCTGATTATTTCATCTGAGAAAGAATCGTCGATGTTTACAATTGCCTGTCTGCACATAGGAAAAAGCTGAGTTTTCCAGAAAGAGTATTCTTCAAAAGAATCGTGCTCGTTTGTGCCTATATGGTCAGGATAAAGGTTTGTGAATGCACCGCAGAAAAATTCGGTGCCGTCAACTCTGTAATGCTTTAAGCCTAAAGATGAAACTTCAATTACAACTGCTTCACAGCCTTCATCTTTCATAGTGCGGAAAATTTTCTGCAGTTCATAAGATTCGGGGGTGGTGTTTACGGTAGGTATTGCTCTGCCGTTGAAGAAAGAGCCTACTGTGCCGATAATGCCTGTTTTCACACCGCCCTCATTGAGTACGGACTGTACAATGTGTGCAGTCGTTGTTTTGCCTTTTGTGCCTGTAATGCCGATAACCTTAAGCTCCTTTGAGGGATGCCTGAAGAAATTACAGCTGATTTTTGCAAGTGCACTTCTTGTGTTTTCTGTGAAAATAATTACGGCATCAGAGGGTAAATCTACTTCCTTTTCGCAAAGGAAAACACGTGAACCTTTATCGTAAGCCGACTGTATATATTTGTGACCGTCAGTCATAGCACCTACAAGACAGACAAAAAGAATACCGCTGTCACATTTTCTTGAATCATATGCGATATCTTTAATTTCACAGTCAGTAAAATTACTGCAGGTGTAATCAAGACCGTTTAATATTTCTGAAAGTTTCATTTTACTGTTCTCCTGACTCGCTGATTTACACTATCATATCATTATAACACAGAACAATGCTTTTTACTATAGTTTTTAAAAATAATTTGGCAATAATTACATCGCTTTATTTTTATAATGCGTAAAAATTGCTTTCCCATGCAGGAATGTATTTGTGCTGTCTGAAATAAAATTTATAATCGTCTCTTATTTCATTTATCGCAAGGGGAATTGAAAACATATCTTCATTTCTGTGATACGCACAGATGTACAGCTTCGGCTTCTGCGTTTTTATTGTGTTTTCAGCACCCTTGATTGCATCGAGTTCACTTCCCTCAATATCCATTTTCAGAAGTGAAATTTTTTCGTTTATAAGAGTGTCAATCTTAACGGCTTTTATTTCTTCGCCGCTGTCGTCTATTTTTGATTGTCTGCCTGCCGATTTCCTGAAACGCAGAACAGTATCTTCTTTGTAAGCGGCAACATTGAAGCTTTCAACGAAATCATATTTTTCGGTATTTCTTAAAAGCTTGGAGAAGTTTTTTCTGTCAGGCTCAAGGGCAAAAATTTTCTTCACATCACCGCCTGAAGCAGTTACAAATTCCTCAACCGTATCGCCGTTATAAGCGCCTAAATCAGCAATAACTTCATCTTTGCCGATTTTCAGAATGCTTTCATACACCTCGTTCTTTTCGCTGAAAGAGGGGATAAGATACTCAAGCTTACCGCTTATTTTGAAGTTCAGAAGATTTATATATGTTTCTCTTGATTTATCGTCTGCAAGAAGTGAAAAAGCCTTGTCAAATTTCTCTTCATTTTCTTTTACAAATTCTCTTGTAAAAAGTCCGTCACCTGCAACGGGTACGGTAAGAGAATAAAAGGGATGCTTCCGGCTCATTTCGTAAACGCGGTTTATTGTTGCATCATCTTTAACTGCGAAAGTCATCAGAGAAACAAAATCTCCGTACTTTTCTTCAGCCTCCGAATATTTAAGCACTTTCTTTCCGTGAAAATGATGACCTCTTACAAACTCATCACTTGCATATACATCTTTGTATCCGATGCCGAAGGCTTCAAGTCTTTCGATAATCATATCGGCACCATTTCCCATTCCATAAAGCAGAATCGGTCTGCTTTCGCTTTTCAGCTTCTGCCAGACCGTTTCTTCGTAAATATTCTCAAGCATATTAATATTTGTCCATGCTGTCAACGCTGAGCACAAATACTGTTGCACCGCCCACGCTTACTTCTTTTGCTTTGTCAAGTTCATTCATATTGGTGCCGAAGGTTGCAGTTGAAGCAGCGGTATGAGTGCGAGTCTGTGAGTATTTGGAAATGATGCTCTTTGCTCTTTCAACGTCCTTATCTTCTGAACCGATAAGCAATGTTGTGTTGCCTACCATAAGGAAACCGCCTGTTGTTGAAAGCTTTGTAACTGTGAATTTTTCTTTTGTAAGTGCTGAAGAAACAACAGCACTGTCATCGTTATTAACAATAGCAAGAATAAGTTTCATAATTTTTCTCCTTTGATTAAATGTCGGGAAGCATCATCTTAATGCTTCGTTTGTCAAGTTTGTAAAGGTCAGTGATTTCATATCTGTTATCACTGCCGTCTTTAATAAGAATACGTCCGTCGTAAAGTGTTTTGATAGCTGTAAGGCTGTTTCGCAGTTCGAATGTGTATCTGCCTTTGTCAGTATCAACTGTCCACATCCAGATGTTGAACTTCTCATAACGCTTAACAAAACGAGTGATTTTCGGAATCATATAGTATTCATCAAGTGCACTCTGTAATGCAGCCTTGCTTTCGGGGAGAAGGTTGTCAATGTTTCTGATAATTGCACATTCGTTACCTTCACTGTCAAGCAGAGAAATGTATTTGTTAAGACCGCTTATAGGGAAAAGTCTGTGTGGCTCAAGCTCATAAAGCTTTTCGTCAGAACCGTAAAATTCTGCGTCAATAAAAATCTTATCGTTAACTGTAAGTTTAACTTCAGGACCTTCAATATATTTTAACATATTTCACACACTCCTTTCGCCTTATTCAAAGTTTTCAGATTCTTTCTGTTCTCTTACCTTCTGAGACATAGACTGAATCTGAATAAGTTTATAATACTTGCCTTTAAGTGCCATAAGCTCTTCGTGAGAACCGTTTTCAATGATTCTGCCCTTGTCAACAACGAGAATTCTGTTTGCTTTTCTCAGAGTTGAAAGTCTGTGGGCAATCATAAGTGTTGTTCTGCCGCGGATAAGTCTTTCGATAGCCTGCTGGATAAGCTCTTCTGTTTCAGAGTCAACAGCAGCAGTAGCTTCGTCGAAAATAAGAATACTGGGGTTTTTCATAACGGCTCTTGCAATAGAAAGACGTTGCTTTTCACCGCCTGAAAGACCGATACCTCTTTCACCGAGATATGTATCGTATGAATCGGGAAGACGTGAAATAAATCCGTGTGCATTTGCAACGTCTGCAGCGTAGATAACCTGCTCAACGTGTGCATTGGGAGTACCGTAAGCAATATTGTTGAAAACGGTATCCTTGAACATAAGAGGCTCCTGCTGAACGTAACCTATCTGGTCACGGTAATATTTCATATCGATATCCTTGATGTTAATGTCGTCAACAAGGATTTCGCCTTCGTAATCGTCATAGAAACGCATAAGCAGGTTGATAAGTGTTGATTTACCTGAACCTGTTGTGCCGACAATACCGACGATGTCACCGGGGTTGAGAGTAAAGCTTACGTTGTCAACAACTTTCTTTGAACGGTCAAAAGCAAAGTTAACGTTTCTGAATTCGATTTTACCATCCATTCTTTCAAGTTCTTCACCCTTTGCGAAATCGTGCTCAGGCTCTGCGTCGATGATATCAAAAATCTTTTCTGCAGAAGCAAGTGCACTCTGGTAAGAGTCGCTGATGTTTGCGAAGAATCCTACAGGACCGTAGAACATACTTGTGTAGGAAATGAAAGAAACAAGCATACCGATTGTGATTGAATTGTTATCGGGGTCGATAATCCATCTGCCGCCAACAAACCAGATAATAACTGAACCGCAGGTAATGAGGAATGTCATAACGTTGGGGAAAACTGCAGAAATCATACTTGCACGTTTGTCTTCCTTGAGCCAGTCGTCGCAATATGCTTTGAATTTTCCGATTATTGTATCTTCGTTAGTGAATGATTTGATAACTCTTACACCGGGGATTGTATCTGCAAGCAGAGTTGAAATGTGAGAACTTCTTATCCACAGACGGCGGTACATAGGACCGATTTTTTTACCGAAGATTCTGCCGCCGACAACAACAAGAGGAACGGGGAGAAGGGAAAGCAGTGTAAGCTTCCAGTCCATAATAAGCATAATCACTGCGATACCTACAAGCAGGAATGCCTGTGTGATACCTTCCTGTGATATACGCATAATGAAGTTCTGCAGAACAACGGAGTCTGAATTGACTCTGTTGATAACTGAACCTGTTGAAGTTTTATCGTAGTAGCTCAGAGGGAGATACTGTGCTTTTGCATAAATATCTTTTTTCAGGTCGATGATGATTTTATCGCCTGCCACACGTAAGAAGTAAGCTCTTACGAAGCCGAGGAAATACTGTATCACATAAACGCCCAATAAAGCAAGGATAACTTTAATAAGTCCTGAGGCGTCGTTCTTCGGGAGAATTTCGTCAACCATCATCTGTGTAACTCTCGGAGGAACGAGAGAAAGCATAGTTACAACAACAGAAAGAATAATGCAGAAAATAAGTTTTCCTTTTTCTGGCATAAGGTATTTCATAAGCTTTGAAAGTACCTTGCCTTTGCCTTTACAGTTGTAACATTCTGCATCGGGAGAAGCCAGCTTTCTGCCGCATTTGGGACAGAATGAACGTTGCTTGTCATATGTTGATTTAACGATGAGAAGCTGTTCATCAAGATCCATACCGTCGTTGACGTTGTTGATGAAAATTGCAGCAGCATCTGCTATATCAGCGTTAGCGTATGTGAATCGCAGAGCAATTTCAATTTTCTTCTTTTCGCTGTCTTCAGGTGTTTTGAGTCTGATTCTGATGATTGCGTTACCGTACATTCTTTTTACGATAACTTTTTCGATTTCGTCAAACTTGTAGAGCCTGTATCCGTTTTCGTGCTTTGAGTCAACGGCAAGGGCGCAAGTGCCTGTTACAAAAAAAGCCGAATCGTCATACTTTCCGTCCAGATTCAGGTCGCCCACAACCGTGAAAAGAATCTTGTCGTCACCCAGAACTTTTTGGGCAGTTTCAGATATTTTTTCAGGTATGGGTTTGTTTGAAAAGGTTTTGATTTCTGCCATATAAACCCCTCCTTTTAAAATTACCATATTTTTCAAATATGGTCTTTTCGCGATTAGTATAGCACAGTGGTTTCAAAAGTCAACATATTTTTGAAATTTGTTATATGTTTTTGTAATAAAAAAGTAAGATTTGTGTAAATATTATGAAAAATAATTAAACCTGCAAAATCTGGGCTTTTTCGCTTGACACAGAGTGGAAAATTTCATATAATTGTAGAGAACTAATGGGTAACCCTTGGTTCTAATTTCGATTATACGAAAGGAAGTGAATATGATGAACCTTACAGATATTATCGAGGGCATCAAAACAGGTTGGGAAATTCTTAACAAGATTGTAAACTTTGACGTTCTTTGGGATTACATAAAGAAGGCTTTTGAAGCTATCGTTGCTATGTTCTGATTCCCGAAACAACATTTCATAATGCCTCTGTCTGTGCAGACAGGGTGGGGTGGCGTGAAAAACGTCACCCTGTTGTTGTGAAATTTTTTGTCTTGTATATGGCTTTTCAGCCATCCGCATAAAGACCGTAACAGGTCAATTATTTTTCAGAGGTGATTTAAAGCATGAAAAAATCTTTGTGTATTCTTATCTGCTTTGCAGTAGTGCTTACAGCATGCGCAGTAGGCTTCTCTGTATTTGCAGGCACAGATGCTTTGACTGTTGTTTCAGGCCCGAAGAAGAGCTATTATCTTGTGGCTAACGAGGGTATTGACGTAACAGGCACAAAGCTGAATGTAAAAATTGACGGACGTGAAGGCTCTGTTGAGCTGACACAGAACAAGTGGGACGGTAACCTTGCAGCTGCAGCACCCACAACAACTACAACAGTTGAAACAACAGTTGAGGAAACAACTTCTGCTGAAGAAGCAACTTCAGGTGAAGAAACAGCTTCAGGTGAAGTAACAACAGCAGTTGAAACAACTACAGAAACCACAACTGAAGAAGAGAGCACTGACTCTGATCTGCCTCATCTTACAGTTTACCAGTCAAAGGTAAAGGTTTATTACGATAAACCCCTTACACCCGGCAAAAACAAAGTTTTATTCCAGTATGAAGGCAAAACAGCAGAATGCAACGTTTATTACGATGCAAGCCCTGTAAAGAGCATTTCTGTTACAAAGAGTCCTGATAAAACAAGTTATTTCTACGGCTATGACAACGACAAGGAAATTGAGTTGAAAGGCCTTGAAATTACTGTAACTTATAAAGATTTCGGCGACGGCGAAAAAACATATGTATACAAATACAACGACGAAAAATCTTTAATGTTTATGGGTTATAAATTTGATATCAGATTTGCATATCAGGAATTCAGAATAGGTGATAATCCCATTATCGTTACATATCTCGGCAAAGAATCACAGTTCGTTCTTAAATATGAACAGATTTATCCCGGTGATGTAAATGATGACGGTCTTGTTAATGCAGCGGATATCGTAAGACTTTCAAGAATGGTTATCAATAACGAAACTCTTGACTATAACCCCCTCACAACAGACCTTAATCAGGATGGTTTAATCGACGGTGATGACCTTACAGAGCTTCAGAACCTGCTTACACTTCCTGATGACAGAGGCGAATTCGACTGGGTGTTCGATGCACAGCTTCTTTCATACATGGTTTCAGCAGATGGCTATTTCTATACAAACGATGACCCCTGGCAGAGAAACTTCGGCTTCAATGCACTTTATGACTATGCTACTCCCTATACATTCATGTACTATGATACATTCCGCGTATTCTTCGACTACGGTGAATATAAAGAAGGCGAGCTTGACGGTGTTGAAGCAGGTACTCCCAAGAAGTGGATGATTCAGCCCTGGAAAGGTCAGTACGGTATGGTGCTTTACGGTGCAGAGCTTGGTGTTTACACTAAACCTGAAACACGTGTTACACCTCACTATGACTGTGCTAACGACGAAGACCGTCTGCTTATGAAGA
This sequence comes from Acutalibacteraceae bacterium, assembly GCA_045632485.1. GTDB lineage: Bacteria > Bacillota > Clostridia > Oscillospirales > Acutalibacteraceae > SIG575. The sequence continues at coordinate 12,114 of JAZQWT010000058.1, read as the reverse complement.
TGACAGTTTATAAGGACGAAAAAGAAGCTTTCTCAATGCCTTATAAAGAATATTGGTGGATCACAGGCTTCAAACCCGGTGCTCTCATTAACTACACCGATATGTCTAAACCCCACAGCCAGCTTACAATTGACTTTACATTGGACTTCCCCACAAACGAAATGGCACAGCTTTTCGCTGCAGGTCTTGAAGAAAGAGGCTTCACACGTGCAAGCTTTATCGACACAGAGAATTTCAGAAAAGTTGACGTTTACACAATCAGCGGTAACAGTGTCAGATTACTTTGGAGAAACGTTGTCGGTACTCCCGGACAGACAAACGTACCCAATGCCAACTAAGGAGGTGCATGAATTATGAAAATGACTAAAAAATTTCTTTCCGTACTTCTTGCGGTTGTTCTTATGATTGCACCTGCAACAGCAGGCATTACAGCATCTGCAGCAGCAGATATGACTTTCTCTGTTTCAAAAATCAGACAGGCTATGCCCGGTGATATTGTTACATTTGAAGTTACTCTTAAAAACAGCAAAAAAGTCTGCGTAGTTAACCCCACAGTTGAATATGATGCAAGCATGCTTGAATTTGTAAGTGCAGAAAACGGTAATGTTTTCCAGAAAAACGCTTTCTTCATCGGTGAAGCACACGAAGGTAAAGTGAGAATTCTTTACTACAACGGTGTCAGAGATGTGAAGAAAGACGGCGTTGTGTGCAAACTTAAATTCAAAGTGCTTGATGATGCATCAGGTTATGCTTTTGTAAAGCTTGATTTCCCCGAAAACAGTGTTGTTGACTCAAAAGAAAAAGCAGTAAGCTTTAAAAATGTAGAAGGTAGAGTTGGCATTGCTTCAGCTGCTATCTTCCCCGGTGAAACAGCTAAACCCGAAAATTCTATTGATGAAATTTACTATCAGAAGGTTCCGCTGTTCGCAAGCTACAAAGACCAGAGTGTTATTCTTACTGCGGGTGTTATCGGCGAAACAGTTAAGAAGGTTGAATGGTCAGTAGGCTCAACCAACAGACTTGTAATTGCAGAAGCCTACCAGGCTGATAACGGAAGATACTGCTGTAAGGTTGTACCTAATCGTATCTGGTACTGCAGAGATACCATTACTGCAAAGGTAACAACAATAGAGGGTAAAGTTTTCGAGAAAACAATTAAAGTTGAATTCTTCAAACTTGAAATCACAAAATATTTACCCGTATTTTAATTGAAAATTACTGGCAAAACGGAACGTGTCATAATCTGGCACGTTCCCGTTTGATATATTTATTGAAAAAGAAGGTGCAGTAAAATGAAAAATAAATTAATCAGTGTTATTCTTGCACTTGTGATTGTTTTTTCAACAATGGCAATAATGTCTGTTTCAGTTTCTGCTGCAGATACCGCATTTGTTGTTAAAGAACTCAAAGAAACAGCATCTACTGTTACAGTTGCTGTTAACGTTACAGGAAACAAAGGCTTGTCATGCTTCGGTGCTGATATTGAATACGATACATCTGTTCTTGAATTTCAGTCAATTGATTTAGGCGATGTTTCAGATGAAGCAGGTATGGCAGTTTTTGATTCAGACCCTGATGAAGACGGTAGCTTCACAGTTACTTCTATTGGCGGTAAAGGTACAAAGAAAAACGGTACGGTTTTTGTTGCAACATTTAAAAAACGTTCTAATGTTCAGGATGGTACTGTTGCCAACATCACAGTAAAGAATGTTGACGGAAAAACAAAAGACCTTGATAAGGGTCTTACATCAATTGAATCAGGAAGTGCTGATATCAGACTTTCTACAATGCGTCCCACAACCACAACAGTACGTACTACAGCTAAAACAACCAAACCTGCAGACAACAAAAGACCTGCTCCAAACGCTTCAAAACCTGTTACAGAGCCCACAACTGAAGAAATTACAACAGTGGAAGAAATCACAACAGTAGAAGAAATCACTGAAGAAGAGTACACATATGAATCATACTCATATGTTGAGCCTGAAACAGAAGAAGCAGAAGACGAAGATGCTGATAAAGCACAGAAGAGAAACAGAATAATTGCAATCGCAGTTATCGTTGTTTGTGTATCTGCAGTTGCTGCTTTGATTTTCACAAAGAAAAAGAGCAAATAAAATTTAATGTAAAAAATTAAACCGATGCAGAGTTTTCTGCATCGGTTTTTATTTGTTTTATATTGAAGCTTTTTATTGAAAAGAAGTGAATTATTCTTCGTCTTCACCGTAAGCATTTTCGTAAATTTTTACTTCTTTGTGGATGTTTGATGAACGATAAATACCGTCCATAATTTTTGAAGTAAGAACTGCTTTGTCAATGTATGACTGGTTGGGGACTCTTGTTTCGCATGATTCAACGAATGAATCAATTTCGTTTCTGTAATGGTCTCTCATTCTGAATTTCGGTTTTTCTTCAACGAGAGCACCGTCTTTTACAGTAAAGAAAGTATAATATCCGCAATAGTTGAGCCTGATACCGCCTTTGTCACCCATAAAGTCGATGTATGTTTCATTAATACCGATGTTCTGTGCCCATGCACCGTTGAAGGTGATTGCAGGACCGTTTTCAGTTCTGATAATACCTGTTACTGAGTCGTCAACGTCATATGTACCGTTTTCAACGTCAGAAGTTTCTTCTGCCCACATTCCTTCGTAAACGTAGTTTTTCATATCTTTACCAAGCTTGCAGAAGGCTTCACCGCTTGCGGTAAGTGGCTTCGGGTCACCGCAACAGTAAAGAATAAGGTCCAGATAATGAACACCCCAGTCAATGAGTGCACCGCCGCCTGAACAAGCGTTTGTTGTGAAATCACCGCCAAGTCCGGGGATTGAACGATGTGCTCTGAAAGATGCGTAAACGTGGAAAACTTCACCGAGTTCACCGTTTTCAATTAACTTTTTAACACGGTTTACAGAATCATTATAACGGTTAACTGTACCGATTGAAAGCATTTTACCTGTTTCTTTTGCAACCTTCTGCATTTCAAGAGCTTCTTTTAAAGTTCTTGCAGCAGGCTTTTCGCAAAGAACGTCTTTACCTGCTCTCATAAAATCAATTGAGATCATTGCGTGGTGGTCGTTGTGTGTGCAGACTGACACGGCGTCAATATCATCGTTGTTTACGATTTCCTTGTAATCATAAACTGCTTTACCGCAACCGTATTTTTCTACGGCAGCATCTGCTCTTTCGGGGATGATATCGCAGAAATATTTGATTTCCGCATTTTCATTTGCGAGATAGCTGGGAATATGTGCGCTGTTTGCGATATTACCGCAGCCGATGATTGCTACTCTTAATTTTGACATAATATAACCTCCTTAGGCAGACGAGAGTCGAACCCATCATGCCTGACAAATGATAATTTTACGTCTGACTTGTCTCATCACTTGAAATACGGTAGTATTCCTGCGTTCTTCGACTACGCCAGAACAAAAAATTCTCTATTTGGCAGGTCACAGAGTTTCTGCCGTCGAATTTTTCGTGAGGCAAAGTACGAATTTGCAGGAAGGCTGACGCCTTTCAAAAATGAGTGCGAAGTCGCACGGAATAAGGCGACGAGCGAAACCATAATGTGTTTGACTTTCGTCTGCCTAAGTTATTGACAAAAATAATCATATCAGTTATAATCGGATTTGTAAACAGTTCAGAGAAAAAGTATACTGTTTTTTTTATTTTTATCGTAAAAGAGGTTGATTTTATGTACAATTTTCCTATTGGTGTAATTGTTGACAGCTTCAGACTTCCTATGCCCGAAGCTGTAAAGAAAGCTAAAGAAGTAGGTGCACAGGGTATTCAGGTTTATGCGTCACACGGTGATATGGCTCCTGAAAATATGACTCCTGCAAAAATAGCAGAGTTCAGAAAGTTGGTAAGCGACAACGGCCTTGTCATTTCTGCACTTTGCGGCGACCTTGGTGGTGGCGGATTTGTTCACCCCGATAAAAATGCTGAAAAAGTTGAAAAATCAAAGAGAATTCTTGACCTTGCAAAAGAACTCGGCACAGATATCGTAACAACTCACATCGGTGTTGTTCCCGGTGATTCAAACAGTGAAAGATATAAAATTATGCAGGCTGCTTGTTTTGAACTCAGCTCATATGCTGACTCTATCGGTTCTCATTTTGCGGTTGAAACAGGCCCTGAAAAATCAATTATTCTCAAAAACTTCCTTGATTCTCTCGGATCAAGAGGTGTAGCAGTTAACCTTGACCCTGCAAACCTTATTATGGTTTCAGGTGATGCTCCTGTTGAAGCAGTTTATAATCTCAAGGATTATATTGTACATACACACGCGAAAGACGGTTATATGCGTTTCTATGAGAATCCTGAAATTGTTTACGGTATGCCCGGTGCACGCGAAATGGCAGAAGGTGAACACGCAATTGAAGGCGATTCATACGAAGAAGTACCGCTGGGTGCAGGTTCAGTTCCGTTCCCGTATTATCTTAAAGCACTTGAAGAAATCGGCTATAAGGGCTTCCTTACAATCGAAAGAGAAGTAGGTGCAGACCCTGCAAAGGATATCGGTCTTGCAGTTAAATATCTTCAGGGAATTATCAATGAGGGCTGATTTATGAAATTTTCAGTATCATCATACAGCTTTCAGAAGCTTCTGAACTCAGGGGAATATACCCATTTCACGCTTATTGAAAAAGTTAAGGAAATGGGCTTTGACGCGATTGAATATATCGATTTAATGGTTCCTGAAAACAAAACCGAGCTTGAGTTTGCGAAAGAACTTAAAGCAGAGGCTGAAAGAGTGGGTATCGAAATTTCTGCCTATACTATAGGTGCTGATTTACTTGGCGGATGTGACGGTGACATTGAAAAGGAAATCGAACGTATCAAAGCAAAAGTCGATGTAGCAGAAGCACTTGGTGTAAAATTTATGCGCCACGACGCAGGCTGGGGATTCAATGACGAAAGAAAGTCTTATATGGGCTTTGCAGAAGCACTTCCCGTATTTATAAAAGGCTGTAAGGCTGTTACCGAATATGCAAAGACAAAGGGTATAGTTACAATGATTGAAAACCACGGCTTCTTCTGCCAGGATTCTGACCGCGTGGAAAAGGTTGTTTGCGGAGTTGCAGACCCCAACTTCGGTGTGCTTTTTGATTGCGGTAACTTCCTTTGCGCAGACGAAAATCCCGTTATTGCAGCAGGTAAACTTGCGAACTATGTAAAATATGTTCATGCAAAAGATTTCTTTATCCGCAGCGGAATGGGCTATGACCCCGGTTGTGGTTTCTTCCGTACAAGAGGCGGTAATTACTTGAGAGGCACAATTGTGGGGCAGGGCGATGCTCCTGTCAAACAGTGCATTGAGGTTATCAGAAATTCAGGATATGACGGTTACTTCAGTGTTGAATTTGAAGGAATTGAAGATAACATTCAGGCTATAGAACAAGGTCTTAAAAATCTTAAACTTTTTGCCGGATAAGAATTATTTGTATATGACGCTTCCGAAATTGATTCGGAAGCGTTATTTCTTTGTATCTTTTGCTTGATTTTTGCAAATAAGGATGTTATAATCAATTTGTATAAGTATTTCTTTATTTTAAAGAAAGGGAGAAGGTTACTATGTCTAAAAAGATACTTTCATTAATGCTCGTTCTTGTTCTGCTTGCAGGGTGTTTTGTGGTTCCTGTTCAGGCAAGAGAAAAGGGCGTAGGTACCGGCGCGGAAAGCTTTAATCCTGTTAAGTTTTATGTGGCAAAAGAAGTTCTCACAGGAACAGAGATTGACACTACAGTCAGCATTGAAATTATTGACAAAAACTATCAGATAAGGCTTAATAATGCTACTGCATATATTCCGTTTTATACAGAGGGCGGAATTTCATACCTTAATGTTGCTCACACTAAGGGTATGGTGATTTCAGGTGCAGAGGCGCTTGCAGTTACAGGTTCGATTGCTGATAACGTAAACTCTGTTGTGCGCTATACATTTGAATATGATATTCTTGATAAAAAAGGCAACACAGTATGGAAAAATCTTACAGGATACATCTATGCTTTGGTGAGCAGTAACGGAGGGAAAACAGGTGCTGTCGGCACTGCTTATGCTTATCCCGGACAGTTGAGTGACGGTTGTTACTTTGAAGTGCTTGAAACGCTTAACACTACTTATGTTCAGCAGTCAGAACTTCAGTTGCTTTACAAGATAAGAACACAGTCTGCGTGGAATTACAGAGACCCCAGAACAAGAGGTGTCAATGTTATTTCAGGTAATCCGCCTGCAACTCTTACTACGATGCCTGATAATCAGAATGCATCCCGAGTGGGTCAGATGGATTGGCCGAAATGTGGTGCTGTCTACCGTTCAGCAGGTGGTGACTGGCTCAGAATGAGCGAACCTGAATCAGGCTATTATAACTTCACTATCAGCTTTAACTCGTGGAATGACGAGTGGGAAGATCAGTCCAATATTACTGAAACAACAGAAATGTATTATATCAGGAATCAGGACAAGGTAGATGCATATAATGCTGCAAACAAGTATATAAAAACAAGTACAACCTTTGCAGAGGGTTATTATGTACAGAAGGGCAGATATACAGAGGACAGCTGGAATTCATTTGTAAATGCTATTGATATTGCATATCAGGTTGCTCTTGCTGTTCCCAATGCAAACCATGGCTATAAACTTGCCTGTGTGAATGCACAGTCTGCAAACGAAGTTCTCGATACTGCGTTTGCAAATCTTAAAGAAGCACAACATGATTTTTATGCACACAAAGACCCTGTTGTTGTTCCTGCAACATGTACCGAAGATGGTAGTGAGTTTACAACATGTATCTGCGGTGAAACAAAAACAAATGTTATTCCCGCAACAGGTCACGTACGTGGCTCATGGGATGTTATAAAACAGGCAAGCTGTTCAGCGGAAGGTAAAGAAGAAATCCGCTGTACTGTCTGCGGAGATGTTGTTGAAGAAAAAACAACACCGAAAACTGCTCATACTTTTAAAACAGAAACAACTGCTCCCTCTTGTACAGAGCAGGGATATACAGATTATGAGTGTACAGTCTGCGGTTATTCATATTCCAGCGACTACGCGGCACCAAGCGGTCACGATTATAACTATGTGCAGGTAGCTCCTACTTGTACGGAACAAGGCTTTACTCTTTGTTCATGCAAAAACTGCAGTTATAAAACAACATCAAATTACACTCCTGCAACAGGCCATATTTATGAGTCTGCGGTCACACCGCCTACTTGTACCGAACAAGGTTACACAACATACGATTGTGTTAATTGCGATGATAGTTATGTTGCAAACTATGTTGAGCCTGCAGGACATACACCTCTTGCTGATTCTGTAACGGAAAATACAATCGGTTCAACTTGTACCGAAGCGGGTTCATATGATCTGGTAACTTATTGTGGAATCTGCGGTGAGGAAACAAATCGTGAAACTGTTGCAACGGAACCTCTCGGTCATACAGAAGGCGAGGCTGTCGAAGAAAACAGAAATGAACCTTCAATGACTGAAAACGGCTCATATGAATTGGCTGTTTACTGTACTGTGTGCGGTGCGGAAATAAGACGTGAAACTGTTGTTGTTCCTATGCTTGGCGGTTATTTCAGAGAAGCAGAGGGTACACAGACAGTTATCAATAAAGATATGGGTTATATCTACGGTCTCGATATCGGACTTTCTGACCTTGAAAGTCACGTTGAATATGCAACAAATGTGTCTTATGAGCTTTCCGACGGTGTGGGAACAGGCTCTGTTGTTACAACATACCTGAACGGTGAAGCATGGGAAACATATACAGTTGTAATTTTCGGCGACCTTAACGGTGACGGTGTTATAGATATTTATGATGCTTCGATTCTTGCAGCAATCGTAAACGGTGATATGGAGCTTGAGGAAGGCGATGTAATTCTCTTTGCTGCTGACCTTAACTCTGATACAGCAGTTGATATCTATGACCTTGCAATTCTCAATGCTGTTGTTAACGGTGAAACTGAAATTCTGCAGGTGCCTGTTATATAATTATGTGTTTTAAAGGAGCAGTTCGCTGCTCCTTTTTTGTTCCCTTAATTTACTTTAATTCTTTTTAAATAAACACACTTGCTTTTGCTTTGAAATAATGTTAATATATACAAGGCAAATTCTGTAAATTATTTTCAGGAGGAAAACAAAAATGAGCAAAAAAATTATGGCGGTTGTGCTTGCTCTTGTAGTGGCATTAGGTTGCTTCACAATGGCAGTTACAGCTAAAGAAGATGCAAAAGTGTCAGTTACATTGAATTCAAACGACACAGATTTCCTTTCAGCAGTTGTTAATGCTGATTATTCTGCAGAAGTAACAGTTCCCAAAGGCTCTGTTATCAGCGCAGGTGAACTCAAGGGAACAATTTCAATGACAGATATTGATTCTCTCGGCATTGAAGGTACAAGAACTTATTCAAAAGGCATCACAACAGGTGTTCAGAAGGAAGTTCTTCTCGATAACTACCTTCCTGCATTCACAAACGCAACTGTTTCAGGTACTATTGACGGTCTTGCTTACAAGTACAATGTTGAAGCAGTGGACACAGCTGAAGCTTACACAATCACAGCTACACCCGAAGATGAAGAAGCAGTAAGAGCTGCTTACCAGGCTGCTGCATCTCACATCACAGCTGCAACAAAATCAGCAGACGATAGTTTCGCTCTTATTCCCGGCACTGCATATGTTCAGATCGGCACAGAAAAACTTGTGTTTGAAAACACAGAAGAAACAATGAAGCTTGACAACATTATGCAGGGTACAGGTCTTAAGGCTGAAATCAGATCTGCAGTTGAACTCATTGAAGCGGAAGAAATTGAAGATGCACAGGTAGAAGTATTCCTTCCCGCAGGTTCAGTTCTTGCAGTTGGTCAGTCAATTGTAACTCTCAACGATGCAGCAACAATCAAAATGTACGGCTATGAAGATAACGACGATGTAAACACAATCCTTTCAAAACTCCGCGATTGTGAAACAAACGAACAGATTATCCTTACAGCAGTTCTTTTTATCTCTGACTTTGCAAACGCTATTGAAGGTCAGGATCTCGTTGTAAACGTTGATTTTGAAGAAACAGAAGAACCTACAGTAGAGGTTTCAGGTAAAATTGAAAGTGCTACAGATGCAGACACAACAATCGAACTTGTTGCTGATGGCGAGGTTGTTCAGGCAATTACAGGCTCAGATTCTTATAGCTTTGATGCAGTTGCAAACGGCACATACACAATCAGAGTTTCAAAAGAAAACCATGTAACACGCGAATATGAAATTGATGTAAATGGCGAAGTTGTTATCGAAAATCTTAAACTCAATCTTATCGGTGACATTGACGGTAACGATAAAATCAATGTTATGGACTATGCTAATGCTCTCAAACATGTGAAAAAAACCAACACACTCGAAGGTTATGAATTCGATTGCGCAGACGTAAATGCTGACGGTAAAGTCAACGTTTCTGACTATGCTGCTATTCTCAGACATGTTAAGAAAACAGCTGCTCTTTGGTAATTTCTGATTTTGAAATACCTCTTGCGAATTATATTTGCAAGAGGTGTTTTTTTATTTATTTTACTTGATTTATAAATTTAAAAGTGATATCATTAACGTGTATAGTTATATAACTACATAGCGTAGGGAGGAAAAATAAAATGTCCAAAAAGATTATTTCTTTATTTCTTGTCCTGACGATTGTATTCGGCTGTTTTTCTATGGCAGTAAACGCACGTCAGGTCGGTGTCGGCAGTGGTGCCGAAAGTTTTTGTCCTGTTGAGTTTTCTCAGGATATGGCAAGTATCGGCAAGACAAATGTAAGTGGTGTTAACCTTGTTGCTAAGATTACAGACAAAAACTATAAGGTGAAAATCAACTCAATCAGCTGGGATTTGCCTTTCCTTGAGGCAGGGGATATATCAAATATTACTGTTACATATGCATCAGGCGAGATAGTTGATAGCGAAACCAGATTTCCTGTAACAGGTATTATTATGGAATCAACTAACTCTGTTGCTCGTTATACCATTACATATGATATTCTTGATAAAGCAGGTAATACTGTATGGAAAAACCTTACAGGTTATGCTTACGGTCAGTTTTCAGGTTCAAATGAAAGAACAGGTGCTATAGGTACATATCCTGATGACCCCGGTCAGGTTCATTCAGGTGCTTACTTTACATCTATTGATAAGCTTAATTCCTGCTATGTTCAGGTATCGTCAGCTGTACTTCTTTATACTTTAAAAACACAGCATTTGTTCTTTACTTTCGATGAAAGAACAACAGAAACTGCAGTTATAGAAGGTAACGCACCTTCAACACTCCGTACTTATCCTGTTAACTGGCCCTCGGTTATGTGGTGGCGTCAGGAAGCAGAAGGCACATGGCTTATGTGGTCAACTCCCGAGTCAGGTTACTATAATTTCACTCTCGATATGAATGCCACTGATGCAAGTTGGGATGAGGAAACCAACACAATCGTATCAACTGAAATGTATTACCTTGACCAGTGGGACATAATGAATGCAGAAGATATCGCAGATAAAATCCTTGGTGTAGACAATACTGTGCTTCAGGGCTACTATGTTCAGAAGGGCAGATATACTGAAGAATCATGGGCGAATCTTATGAGCGCTATGGATATGGCTCAGCAGGTTATGCTTTCAACCCCCGGTCCTAACTACGGTTTTAAAATTGCCTGTCAGAACGGTACATATGCAGATGATAATTTGAAAAATGCTTTCAATAACCTTCAGGAAGCACCCTGTGACTGGGAAACATATAAAGACCCCATCGTAGGCGAAGGCGGCTCTTGCGGTGCAGGCGGTTCAATTATTTATACTTGTATCTGTGGTAAAACAAAAACAGAATCGACAAGCACAGACAGTTGTACTCCCTCAAGTGAATGGACAGAAATTACTCCTCCCACATGTACAAATCCCGGTCAGGAAGCACAGCTTTGTATTTATTGTTCAAGTATCGTAAATACCCGCGAAATTGACCCGTTAGGCCATGAATATACAACTGAAGTTGTACCTGCAGGATGTTACACTCAGGGTTACACAATTTACACTTGTATCAGAGGCGACCATGTATATCAGGATGACTTCACTCCTGTAAGAGGTCACGTTCACGGATATTATGAGTATAAATATCCCACAGCAATATTTGACGGTATCAAGTTTTCACACTGTGCTGACTGTGACATAGTTATTTCAAGTGAAGATATGGCAAAGCCTGAAGGTACTATCGTTTTCAGCTTGCAGTCAAATGAAAATACTTTCTTCACAACTGCTATGAATTTAGATACAATGGGCACAACATTCTATGTTCCCAAGAAAGCAGTAATTGACACAACAGGTGTTAAAACAGACCTTTTAGTTGATGAAATTCCTGCCCTCAGCATTGAAAATTATAAAGGCAATGTATTGACTTATCAGGGCGGTACAACTGCAGATTCAGGCGAAGAATTTAATTTTGAAGATTACTTCGGCGGTTTCACAAGTGCAAAAGTAACAGGTAATGTTACAGCATATAACGAAACAAATGAAATCACAGAATATGGTTTCGGTTATAACATTTCAACAACTTCAGAAAATAATGACCTCTACGAAATAACTGCAACTCCTGAAAATGCGGAAGAAGCTGGTGAGGCTTTAGGCGTTTTAGTATCTCATATCAAATCTGAAAAAATCAGAGCAAACGATAAACTTCCTGAAGATGAAAATATGCGTGATCTTATTACAAACCAGATTAAGCTTCCCGGTTCAGCATATATCCAGACAGGCACAACTAAACTTACACTTGAAGACCCCGATGAAATATACACATTCAGCAAGGTTTATGAAAGACCAACTTTTGTGTATGAAGAAGCAGAAGCAACAGATGCACAGGTTGAAATTTTCCTTCCCGTGGGCACAAGCTTCTTAATAGGTAACCATAGATTAACTCTTGAAGATTTTGTTACTGTCAAACTTTCAGGCTGTGAAGAAAACGAAACAGTTGAAAACCTTATTGCAGACCTTGAAGCTTGTGAAACAGGCGATGAAACAATTGAAACTGTAACAATTTTCCTTGCAGAGCTTCTCAACTCCGTAAACGGTCAGCAGAATGTAAATCTT
>JAZQWT010000057.1:0-20897 GCA_045632485.1 Acutalibacteraceae bacterium | reverse complement strand
AACTCCTTTATTTCAATAATCTGAAAACCTGATAAGCTGTATCAGATAGATTTTTGTATGCATTTTCCATTTTCAATGCATCCTCAAGTGTTGTGATTGTTCTTAAAATCGGAAAATACGCGTCTATACCGTGTTCATTGCAGATTTCAGCACCATTTCCGACAATTCCTGAAAAAGCAATGACTTTTTTATTATATTTTTTGGCAAGTTCAGCAACACCAACAGGTGCCTTTCCCATTACTGACTGATTATCAAGTCTGCCTTCACCCGTAACAACAATGTCGCAGCTTCTGATACTTTCTTCAAGATTAATTGAGTCAATTATAATACTTATTCCTGACTCTAGAACGGCATCTGTAAATGCAAGAAAAGCAAATCCGAGGCCGCCTGCAGCACCGGCACCGGGAAAATCACAGTCAGCTTTAGGTGAAATTTTTTCGGAAATTTCAGAATACTTCTTCAGCCATGCATCCATCTTTATGATGTCATCGTCGGTTGCACCTTTTTGCGGTGAAAATATAAAACTACATCCGTTTTTGCCACATAAAGGATTGTTTACATCACATGCAATTCTGAATTTGCAGTTTTTTAATCCGGGTATAACATTTTTATCTGAAATTTTATAAAGATTTTCAAGACCTTCAGCACAACAGGGGATTATATTGTCATTTTTATCAGTAAATTCATAACCTAAAGCTGTCAGCATACCGATACCACCATCGTTTGTTGCGCTTCCGCCGATACCGATTATAAAATTTCTGCAACCTGAATCAATCGCATCTTTAATTATTTCACCCACACCAAATGTTGTTGTTTTCATAGGGTTTCTTTTGTTTTCCGGAACGAGATAAAGACCTGCTGCTGATGCCATTTCAATAACTGCAGTTTTCTTATCGGGTAAAATACAATATTTTGCAATTACTTTTTCAAAAATTGGCCCTGTGACTTCAATTTCTTTGATTTCTCCGCCAAGACCTTCATAAAGTGCATCAACTGTACCTTCGCCACCATCAGCAAGCGGAAACACTTCAACATTTGAATTGCTGTCAGACTTTATTATAGCTTCTTTAACAGCGTTTCCTGCCTGTAACGATGTAAGACTGCCCTTGAAAGAATCAATTGCAATTACCGCTTTCATTCAATCACCACGCGATACAATGATATTTTTATAATAATAACACATTTTTGCATTTTTATCAAATCTGTGATAAAATATCTTCAGGTGATAATGATGAAATTGTTAATTGATGCAGATGCGTGTCCCGTAACAGATATCGCTCTTAACTGTGCAAAGGAATTTAAAATTGAAGAATGTATTTTACTATGTGACACTTCTCATCTTATTGAGAGAGAAAACGCACGTACAATAGTTGTTTCCAAAGGTGCCGATAGTGCAGATTTTGCCCTTGTAAATTTAGTAAAAGCAGGGGATGTTGTTGTAACGCAGGATTACGGACTTGCTGCGATGTGCCTTGCTAAAAAAGCAAATGTACTTAATCAGAATGGTCTTATATTTACTGAATTTAATATAGGCTCTTTACTTGAACAACGCCATTTTGCAAAGAAAGTAAGAATGGCAGGCGGAAGAACAAAAGGACCGTCAAAAAGAACAAAAGAACAGGATGAGACATTTATTAAGTCTCTGGTCAAAATTTTTAATACATTAATGTAAAAAAGCTCACAATGTTTTACCATTGTGAGCTTTTTAATTTTTATCTGATTATACTTCAGGAATTTCGATTTCGATTTCTTTGCCGAGGTTTGCTGATTTGCAGATACCGTCGATAATTGCCTGATTGTAAAGAATCTGACTTGTGGGAACGGGAGCAGGACCGCCTGTTTTAACTGCATCGAGGAATGAACGGATTTTCTTGTAGAAGTTGCCTTCGCCGTCGTTTCTCTTTTCGGGGATTTCTGTGCAAACTTCGCTTGAACCGATGTTGCGGTAAATTTTAAGAGGACCACCGATTGAACCGTTCCAGCATTCTGTTGAGGGGATTCTGAGACCAGCTTTTTTACCAAGGATAAGAGCGTCGCCTGCAGTATCCATATTCATTGCCCATGAAATACGGAAGTCAAGGATAATGCCGCCTTCAAGACGGATAAATGCTGCTGCAAAGTCATCAACACCGAATACATCTTTGTGTTCATAATCTTCAGCTTTTCCGAAGAAGTCTGATTTATAACCTGTAACTGTAAGGGGCTTCGGATAGCCGATAGCATTAAGAAGCATATCGAGTGAATAGCAACCGATATCACCGAGAGCACCGATACCTGCTGTTTCTTCTTCAATGAATGATGTGCCGAAAGGTGTGGGGATACCACGTCTTCTGCCGCCACCTGTCTGGATATAATAAACTTCACCGAGTTCGCCTGATTCAACGATTTCTTTGATCATTTTCATATTTTCGTCAAATCTGGGCTGGAAACCAACTGAAACAATTTTACCGCTTGCTTTTTCTGCTTTGCAGATAGCAACTGCTTCTTCAGTTGTAACGCACATGGGTTTTTCAAGAAGTACGTTAACGCCTTTTTCAAGAGCATAAATTGTACATTCAGCGTGAGTTGCGTTGTAAGTACAAACACTTACAGCGTCAAGTTCTTCGTTATCGAGAAGTTCTTTGTGAGAAAGATAAGTTCTTGCGCCTTTAACTCCCCATTTTTCAAGGAAAGCATCTGCTTTACCGGGGATAAGGTCTGCAGCACCTACAAATTCAATATCAGGCATTTTAAGATACTCTTCCATGTGAGCGTCTGCAATCCAACCTGTACCGATGATACCTACCTTAAGTTTTTTGCTTGTGTCGATTTCATTCTTTTCGTGTTTAACCTTAAATTCGTCAAGAATGTTTACTTTTTCTTCTGTTGCCATTTTTATATACCTCGCTTTTAATAAGGATTTAAATTATATACCAAAATTATCTTTAAGATAATTACGGCTCATTTCAGCACTTTCAAGGGGAGTTTTGTCCATTGTTGCTTCGTCTTGTTCAATAACAACCCATTCTGCACCTGCTTTTTCACTTGCTTCAAGGATTGCACCGAAATCCTGACAACCGTAACCAACAGGTCTGAAGGCAAAGCCTTCTTCCGAGTTGTCAGATGCTTCTTCGTCATCAATACCGATAAGTTTATAGAGAGAACCTTTCTGTTCACCGTTGATAACAAAGTCTTTAAGATGAACAACAGGGCTTCTGCCTGAATATTTGAGAATATATTCAGCAGGATTTTCGCCTCCTACATTTACCCAGCAAGTATCGAGTTCAGTCTTGAAAATTTCTTCATCAACTGATGCATAAAGCACGTCAAGACCATATTCTTCACCGATTTTTACAAACTCAAAATCATGGTTGTGATAAAGAAGTGTCATGCCGAGTTCGCGTGCTTTTGCACCGATTTTTTTGATACCTTCAATAAGTTCATCAAATTTTTCTGCACCGGGACGATATTCTTCGGTCATATAGGGGATAACAACGTATTTGCAACCGATTTTCACGTAAGATGCAAGCACGTTTTCTGTATCTTCAATCATGTCAGCAAAAGGAACGTGTGCAGAAATAGGTATGAGACCGATTTCGTCAACGAGTTTTTTTACTTCATCAGGTGTTTTGTCAAAAAGACCGGCAAACTCAACACCATCAAAGCCTAATTCTTTAACTTTTTTAAGTGTGCCTTCAAAATCTTCTGCCATATTATCTCTGACAGAATAAAGTTGAAGTGCAACAGGAAATTTTTTCATAAAATCATCTGCTTTCTGTACTTTTTATCAATAATACCACATTATATCGTGGATTTCAATAATTTTATAACTATTTTATCGTGTTTTCTTGTCAACAATTTGTTGTTCTGTGTTTGCTATATCAATATTGACATAAAAAAATTTTAATGATAAAATTAATTAATTATGCATTAAGGATGGTTTATGTGAAAAAAGTATTATTTTTAGCACACGGATTCACAGGTCTGTATTATTATCGTAGAGAACTTATGGAACGTCTTATTAAAGAGGGTAATGAGGTTTATCTTGCAATTTCCGAAAGCGAAGACAATAAACTTTTTGAAGAAATGGGTTGCAGAATTATCCCTACAGAAGTTGATCGTAGGGGAACAAATCCTGTTGCTGATTTAAAACTTATTCTCTCATATATGAAAACACTCAGAAAACTTAAACCCGATGCAGTTCTGACTTATACAATCAAAGCCAACATTTACGGTTCTCTTGCCTGTGGACTTACAGGAAATAAATGTATTTCAAATGTAACAGGTCTGGGTACATCTATTGCAAACGGTGGTCTGCTCAGTAAAATCACAATGACGCTTTATAAAGCAGGTCTGAGAAAAAATCACCATACATTTTTTCAGAATCAGCCTAACTATGATTTATTTAAAAATGCAGGTATTGTAAATGAAAATAACAGTTCAATCATTCCCGGGTCAGGTGTTAATCTCGTTTACCATTGTGCAGAAGAATATCCTGATAAAAATTCACCGATAAGAATAGTATTTGTAAGCAGGGTTATGCGTGATAAAGGTTCATTTGAACTGTTTGATGCAGCTAAAATCATCAAGGAGAAATACCCTGATGTTATTTTTGATGTCATTGGTCCTCTTGAAGAAGATGTTGACCCTGATTATATAAATGAACTTGACAGAAAAGGAATTATCAAATATCACGGTTCACAGAATGACATACATCCTTATGTTAAACAAGGCTGGGCCAATATTCTGCCGTCTTATCATGAGGGAATTGCAAATGTTCTTCTTGAAGGCTCTGCTTGTGCAAGACCTGTCCTTGCTACGCGCGTAACAGGTTGTAAAGAAACTTACATAGATGGTGAAACAGGCATCGGCTTCAATGTAAAAGATGTTGATGATTTAGTGCGTGCTCTTGAAGAATTTATCGAAATGCCTTATGAAACAAAAGTTGAAATGGGCAAAAAGGGCAGAAAATTTGTAGAAGAAAATTATGACAGAAATATTGTGATAGAAGCTTATTATGACAAGATTTTTGACAGAGAAGAAAAGAAAGTACCTGCAGTAAAATAAGGTGAACAGCAATGAAAAACAAAAAAATTAAACTTTTTGAAACTCTTGGAAATATTGCTTATGCATTCAGAGTTATCTCAAAAGCATCACCGATGGCTATTCCGATGATGACACTGACACAGACAGCATATTGGTTTTTTGCCAATTTCATTCAACAGATATTATTTTTGCAGGTTTTGTTAGGTCTGATTGAAAACAAATCCACTTACAAAGAATATATGTTAATGGTGGGTGTTTTTGTTCTTTCGGGTATGATTGCAAAAGCATTGGAAATTTTCAGCGATTATTACGTTACGTTGTGTTATAGAAAAGTGTACCACTCTTTAAATAAAAGAATTTTCAAGCAGGCGAGCAGAGTAGATATTGAATGCTATGAAAATCCCAAATTTTATGATAAATATACCCGTGCTATAGAAATAGTCACAAATAAGAGATATATTGATTTCTGTTTTTATGTTGCACGATTTATTTCAAGCACGATTACCGGAATTTTTCTGTTGATTTACATTATTTCGATTGATCCGTGGATATTGCTGATTATGTCAATGCTTATAATTGTGTTTTTTGTTCTCGGGTACAAAAATAAGCTTGAAATTCAAAAGGATAAGGAAATGACTACAAACACAAGAGAAAAATCCTATGTCCAGAGAACAGTATTTCTGCGTGATTTTTCTAAAGATATGCGAACATCCGACATTTTCGGCATAATGTATCAGAAAATGAAAAGAGCTGTTGCAAATAACAGAGCAATTATAAAAAAATATGGTATCAGGGTTGCCGTTATTGATTTTGTTGTAAGCGCATTTGGTGAAGCTTTTCCGATAGCCGCCACATATCTCTACACATGTTACAGATATGCTGTAAAAAAAGATCTTCCGCTTGCGGACTTTTCAGTTGTAATGACTGCAGTAAGTAACCTCAATTCTGTTGTTATCGAATGTATTTCATGCGCATCTAAGATCCAGAAAAATTCGCTTTATTTTGGATATCTTAAAGATTTTTTTGATTTTGAACCAACAGTCTCAGGTGGCGAAACGGAAGCAGGAGAGTTTGAATCAATTGAATTTAAAAATGTTTCTTTCGGTTATCCCTCAAGTGATAAATATTCATTGAAGAATGTGTCATTAAAAATCAATAAAGAAGACAGGGTAGCTATAGTAGGCCACAATGGTGCAGGTAAAACTACCTTTGTAAAGTTACTGCTTCGTTTTTATGATCCGACTGAAGGCGAAATTCTCTATAATGGTGTAAACATCCTTGAATACGATATTAGTTCATTGAGAAGACGTCTTGCAACAGTTTTTCAGAACTATAAAGTTTACGCTTTATCTGTTGATGAAAATGTTCTTTGTCATGAAGTTGAGAATAAAGATGATGCACTGATTTCAAAAACATCTCTCAAAAAGAGTGGTGTTTATGATAAAATCTCAAAGCTGCCTTTAAAAGGTAATACGATTATAACAAGAGAATTTGATGATAAAGGTACGGGCCTTTCAGGTGGAGAACAACAGAAAATTGCTGCTGCAAGAATGTTTGCTAAAGACTATAATCTGGCAATTCTCGATGAGCCTTCATCTGCGCTAGATCCGATAGCTGAATATAAAATGTACGAAAGTATTATTGCTGAAACTGAAAATAAAAGTGTTATTTTTATTTCGCATAGACTTTCAAGTGCTGTTTTATCGAATAAAATTTTTGTTTTTGGCGACGGAACTATTCTTGAATCAGGCACTCACAATGAGCTGATGAATAAGGGTGGAATTTATGCTGAAATGTTTAATATGCAGGCATCCAGTTACAGTGCGGAGGTAGAGTGATATGAAGAAAACTGAAAAGAAAAATCACGGTATTCTCTCTAACACATGGTATATGCTTCGCCTGATGTTCTCGATTTCTCCCGGTCTTGTTCTTGGTGAAATTTTTGAGGAAATTATCACCATTCTTCCCGGGAAACTCATATCTGTAATTGGCATAAAATTTGTTATTGACGAAGTGCAGAACGGTGCAGATGCAAAAAAAATCATTATCGGTGTCGCTTTAATGGTTGGCATTCTTATTTTTGCAAGGATTTTTTCAAGTATTTTTTATGAATTGTACGGACACAGAGAACGTGAAAAAATGTATCTCGGAATGCACTCAAAGCTTTATAAAAAAGCTATTGAACTCGATCTGTCAAAATACGATAACCCTTCATTTTACGGTGATTTTATTCTCGCAGTACAAACATCCTCTGAAAACATTCAGTCGTTTCTTGAAAATGTAAGACACTATGTGGCACAGATAATTTCTTTTATTTCAATCAGTGCCGTTATTCTTACTATTGACCCCATTTGTCTTCTGATTGTTTTTGTATTTGTTTTCGGTTTTGTACCTCTTGGCAGATATCTCGGTAATCTGCAGATGAAACGTCGTGAGGCAATTGTTGAAAAAGAAAGAAAAAGTGACTATTTTGCAAGACTTTTCTATTTACAGGATTATGCCGGTGAAATAAGAACGAGCGGCATAAAAAATCTACTGCTAAAGAGATTTGATGAAAGTGTCGATGATACATACAGAACTGAAGGAAAATTTCTTAAAAAGCTTGAATGGGGATTTTTTGTTCAGGAAACAGGAATTCAGGTAATCGGATTTATGCTTGCTCTTACTGCATACATCGGTTATCAGACTCTGGTCACAGGAAAACTCAGTGCAAGTGACTTTATAGCTGCTTTTAATGGTGCTGTTCAGATTGGTGCATCCATACTTTATCTTACTGTTTATTCAATAAGAACCTTTACCGAACGCGCAAAGATGATTGAAAAATACAGAGTTTTTCTTGCGACTGAATCTGATATTAATGATGGAGAAATTGTTGCTGATTGTGATAAACCTGAAATAATTAAAATTGATAATATATCATTCAGATATGACGGCAGTGAAAAAAATGCACTTGAAAATATTAACATTGAAATAAAACCATATGAAAAAATTGCACTCGTAGGATATAACGGTGCAGGTAAAACTACTCTTACTAATCTGCTGCTTCGTCTTTACGACGTAACTGACGGCTCTATTAGAATAGGCGACACGGATATCAGAGATGTTACTGTAAAATCGCACAGAGAGCGTTTTTCGGCTGTTTTTCAGGATTTTCAGATTTTTTCTGCTACTATCGGTGAAAACGTAGCCCTTGAAAAAGACTTTGATGAAGAAAGAGTTTTAAAAGCTCTGAAAGCTGCAGGATTTAATAAAGAATTACCTGAAGGAGTCAATACAATTCTACTTCGTGAATTTGATGATAACGGTATGATGTTATCCGGTGGCGAGCAGCAGAAAATTGCTATCGCAAGAGCTTTTTACAAGAAATGTCCGTTCATAATTCTTGATGAACCTTCTGCTAATCTTGACCCTATGTCTGAATATGAACTTAATCAGACAATGATGCAGGCATCAATAGAAAAAACTGTTATTTTCATTTCACACAGACTTTCAACAACCAGACACGCTGACAGAATCTTTATGATGGAAAAAGGCAGAGTTATTGAAAGTGGTAGTCATGAAGAGTTAATGGAACTGGGTGGAAAGTATGCAGAGATGTTTAATCTTCAGGCTGAAAAATATAATGATTCTGTAAAATAAAAATAACCCACACTTGTGTTGAATGAGTGTGGGTTATTTAAAATTATGATAAATTAATATAAAAAGCACCTGCTTTCGCAAGTGCTTTCTGGTGCCGGAAGCGGGGGTCGAACCCGCACGGTATCGCTACCACTGGATTTTGAGTCCAGCACGTCTGCCAATTCCATCATTCCGGCGAAATTACTAATATATTATAGTGTATTACATCAAAAAAATCAATAGTAATTTCAAAAAAACTTAATTTAATTTATATTGAATGATATCAAGGACTAAATCACATTTTTCTTTAATTCTGAAATGAGAAAAATATTCGTTTTCTTTCGGAATCCACTCATTTATGAATCTTTGAAACTTTTCAGGATTTCTCGCTTTCAGTCTTGTGATTTGTTCATCTTTGTTGATCATAAGAAAAACTTTCAAAGTGTATATTTTATCAAACAGGGGATGCATTGAATAAACACCCTCAACAATATTTAACCTTTTAGGCTCAATAGTAACTGTTTTATTGATTTTTCCTGATGAACAATCAAAAACGCTATACGAAAAAGTTTCATTTTTTATGATTTTCTCAGCAACTTCCGCATTGAACCGGTCATAGTCAATATTTCCGCCGATTTCTTTCATTCTTTCTTCAGTTCTCATTTCAAAAGGGAGAAAGAAATCGTCCATATGAATAACGTTTGCGTCATAAATTTCGCTTAGTTTGCTTGCGAGAGTTGTCTTGCCTGAAGTGCATCCGCCTTCAATTGCTATTATTATTTGGTCTTCTTGGCTTATTAATTCGTTTATTGTGTCAGATAATATTTTAACCATTAAGCATTAACCTTGTCTTTCTTATAGCAATAATTATAAGAGGAATAATTGCAATCTGAATGATAATGCCGGGTAAAGCTTTCACAGTAGTGAGTGTTACAAATGATTCAAGCACGAAATTATTTTCAGTTGAAGTTGTTATAAGATAGTTTATAAAACCATTTATAACTCTGCCAATAACCATAGAAACTATGAGAGTAGGGTATATATAACCGA
Source organism: Acutalibacteraceae bacterium (assembly GCA_045632485.1). Classification (GTDB taxonomy): domain Bacteria; phylum Bacillota; class Clostridia; order Oscillospirales; family Acutalibacteraceae; genus SIG575. Next base: position 11,204 of record JAZQWT010000057.1, on the reverse strand, counting down.
TTTTTTTGGGGAGAACCTTATACATAAAGCCACAAAGAGCACCATATGTTGCAAGTTCAAATGCCATTGAAACAGCGCTTGTCATTACAGGTAGCCCGGTAATGATACTTTTTAAAAGCGGTGCAATAAAACCAACTGCAAGTCCGTATGGTGTACCACAGATGAAACCTGAAAGCATAACAGGAATATGCATAGGTAACAGCGTCTGTCCGAGTTGCTGACTCCCCATACTGATAACCATCGGAAGAATTATAGATAACGCAAGAAATAATGATGAAAAAACAAGTCGTAAAGTTGTATTTAATGCTTCACTATTCTTTTTTTTGCTCATTGTGTTCACCTCGTGTGATTTTTCGACAATTATATCATTATAATAAATATCTGTCAATGAATTTGACTTTTTTTACTTGGTGAGTTATACTAAAATAATATATAATATTCAGGTGTATGTGAAAATGAAAACAGAAAAAATTATTTATAAATCATATAAACTTTTGCGTGATGTAACGCCGATAAATGCAGATTGCGGTAATCTTTGCAGCGGTGAATGTTGCAAAGGCGATAACAAGACGGGGATGATTTTATTTCCTTGTGAAGAAAAATTATTTGAAAATAATCCTGATTACAAAGTAATTAAAACGTCAGATAACAAAAATCTAGTTATCTGCAACGGAAAATGTAACAGAGAAACACGCCCTCTTTCCTGCAGGATTTTTCCTCTTGTGCCAGTTTTTGTTGATGGTAAAATCTATGTTATTGATGATCCGAGAGCGACAGGAATTTGCCCTTTGTTATACGATGAAATACCTCTCGACAAAAAGTTTGAAAAATCTGTTTATAAATTTGGTAAATTATTGATGAGAAATAGTGAAACATTTGATTTTCTTGAAAGATTGACAGAAGAAATCACTGAGATTTTGTCTTTAAAACAAAATTTATTATTTTAATTTGATGAAGGGTGAGAAATTATGAAAAAAGTTGGTTTTATCGGTTTCGGTAATATGGCGCAGGCTATTATTACAGGTATGATTTCATCCGGAAACTTTAAAAAAGAACAAATCGGTGCATTTGATAAAGATAATAAAAAATTAATGCAAGGTGCTGAAAACCTCGGTATTACCGCTTTCAAAGATAATGAACAGCTTGTTGCGAATTGTGATTGCATAGTTTTATCTGTAAAGCCTAATGCTTTACAGGAAGTATTATTGCCGTTACAGGAGATGCTTCGACAAGCAAATCCGCTTGTCATCAGCATTGCTGCAGGTCAATCAATTAAAACTCTTGAAAACTATATCGGATACGACGCTCCTGTGGTGAGAGTTATGCCAAATATCAATGCTATTGCCACGTGTGCTGTTTCAGGATATGTAAAATCAAAAACAGTGACATCTGAACAGCTTGAATTTACAAAAAAGCTTCTTTCTTCTTTCGGTTCTTGTGTAGATATAGATGAAGATAAATTTTCTGCGTATTCCGCTATTGCCGGTTGTTCGCCAGCATATGTATATACTTTTATTGATGCTCTTGCAAGAGTAGGAGTGAAGTACGGGCTTACAAAACAAGAAGCGCTTGATTTAGTTTCTTTGACAGTAATTGAGACAATAAAAAACAAAACGGAAAGCAATATTAATGATTTGGACAAAATAGTTTTAAATGCTATTGATGCGGCATATAAAAAAGATAAGGGTATAGGAAAATGAAAAAAATCGAAATGTTTACAGATGGCGCCTGTTCAGGTAACCCCGGACCTGGTGGTTGGGGGACAATTTTAAGATACAACGGCACAGAAAAAGAACTCTCAGGTGGCAGCAGTGATACCACTAATAACCGTATGGAAATGATGGCTGTGATTTCAGGATTAAAGGCACTTAAAGAGCCTTGTGAAGTAGATTTGTACACGGATTCAAAATATGTATGTGATAGCGTTTCAAAGGGCTGGGTTTATTCCTGGAAGAAGAATAATTGGCGAAAAGCTGATAAAAAACCGGCACTTAATGTTGATTTATGGGAGGAAATGCTGTCACTTCTTGACATGCATAAAGTAACATTTCATTGGCTTAAAGGGCATAACGGACATCCCGAAAATGAACGTTGTGATAAACTTGCAGTTTTGCAGGCCGAAAATCATAGCTGAAAGTGAATAAACAGTGGCAAAATAAACCATATTATTCTTGACATTATAACGTTGTAATTGTATAATATATTGATTAAATATTTATAGTATAATTAACTGATTTTACATAAAAATTTTATAAGGAGATATTAAACGGAAATATGGCTGTAAATGAAAAAAACAGTTCAAAGAACAATAAAAAAAATCCGAATAAACAAAAAAATCCGAAATCCTCTGCTAGGCAGGGGAATGTTAAGCGTTATTATAAACGCACAAGCAAAAAAACAATAGAAAAACTACTTCCGCCCACACCGATTAAAATCGGTTTTCTCGGTGGTCTTAATGAAGTCGGCAAAAATATGACTTTGTATGAATACGAAGATGATATTATACTTGTTGACTGCGGAATGTCTTTCCCTGATCCCGATATGCTGGGGGTTGATCTTGTTATTCCTGATTTTTCGTACGTCGAAAAAAACATTGATAAAATTAAAGGTATTCTTATCACTCATGGTCATGAAGACCATATCGGAGGTCTTCCTTATCTTTTGAAAACAGCTAATATCCCTGTCTATGCGACTAAGCTTACAATAGGTCTGATTTCCGGCAAGCTTAAGGAGCATAATCTGCTTTCAAGTGCTAAAATGAATGTAATTAACCCTGGTGATAAAATAAAGCTCGGCAGGTTTACTGTTGAACCGATTCATGTAAACCACTCAATACCGGATGCTGTTGCATATGCAATAAGAACCAAAGCCGGTACTATTGTTCAGACAGGTGACATCAAAATTGATAATACACCGATTGATGGTGAAGTAATTAATCTTAACCGTTTTGCACAGATAGGTGATGAAGGCGTACTTTGTATGCTTTCAGACTCAACTAACGCTGAGCGTCCCGGTTATACTGAAAGTGAGCGTAGGGTTGGTGAAAGCTTTGAAAATCTGTTCAGAAAAGCAGGGGACAGACGTATCATTGTTGCAACTTTTGCTTCAAATATCCACAGAGTTCAACAGATTATTGATGTAGCAAAATCACTTGGCAGAAAAGTTGCACTTTCAGGCAGAAGTCTAGAGAATGTTGTTGCTATCAGTTCTGAACTTGGTTATCTCAATGTTCCTGAAGGGGTTCTTATAAGCATTGATATGATAAAAAACTATACTCCTGATCAATTGGTTCTTATTACAACTGGTAGCCAGGGAGAGCCTATGTCAGCTTTGGCAAGAATGTCGATGTCTGAACACAGAAAAGTTATGATTACACCTAATGACTATGTGATTATTTCTGCTCAGCCTATACCAGGTAACGAAAAGACTGTAAGCAAAGTAATTAATGAACTTATGGGACTCGGTGCTGAAGTTGTGTATGAAAAAATGTATGATGTACATGTTTCTGGTCATGCCTGTCAGGAAGAATTGAAATTACTTATGGGTCTTCTTAAGCCCAAGTATTTTATTCCGGTTCACGGTGAACTTAAGCACCTTACAAAGCACGGAATGCTTGCTGACAGCATTGGTATTGATCGCGATAATATCATTATTGCTGAAAATGGATCACAAATAGTTGTATCAGATTCAGAATTCAGATTCGACGAAAACATCACCGCTGGTCAGGTTTTTGTTGACGGTTCAGGTGTAGGTGATGTAGGAAATATCGTATTAAGAGACAGAAAGCGTCTTTCAGAAGATGGCCTTGTCATTGTTGCTGCAACAGTTGATCTTAATTTCGGATATGTTGTTGCTGGGCCAGAAATTCTTTCAAGAGGATTTGTTTACGTACGTGAAGCTGAAGACCTTATGGGAGAAGCAAGAGAGGTAGCTCTCCATGCAATAGAACAGGCACTTGAAGGTGGAATAAAAGATTGGGCAACTCTAAAAACACGTGTGCGTGATGAAGTTTCACGACTGATGTTTGAAAGAACAAAACGATCTCCTATGATTTTACCTATTTTTATGGAGGTTTAAATGAAAAAGAATTTTCTGAAACAAAGATGTTTTTTTCTGGTCATTTTTGTTGTTTCAGTTGCTTTCGTAATATGCACATTCTTTTTGAATAAGACACTTGGTTTTATTGGTAGCGGATTGATATTTTCGTTATCTGTAGCCTATCTTGTTTATAAAAGGTCACTGAGACATAATTATTTTAGTCTACTCACTGATTTATCTGATAGTCTGGGTGATAAAGATAATCACACGCTAAAAAATTTACCTACACCTGCGGTCTTATGTGATAAAGACGGATCCATCATTTGGTGCAATGAAAAATTTAAAAAGGTTTTTTCAGATTCATTTGTAAAGCAAAACAATATTAAAGTATATCTGCAAGATAATGATGTTGATGTTTTGTTTAATGCGGGTGCCGGAATCATTGAAAGTAACAAAAACACATATTCTGTTTTTGTTACTGATGTTCATTTACATGATCATGACAAGTATCTGTTATATTTCTTTGATATTACAGAATTAAAAGAAAAATCTGATAAACTTGATAAAATTAACCCCGTCACAATCATCGGCACATATGATAACCTTGATGAAATGTTCCAGAAACTCACTGATGGTGAGTTATCAGAATTAATCAGTTCGCTCGATAAGGTTGCAGCTAACTGGTTTGCACAGTATAACTGTATTTTTCGTAAAACCGGCAGTGAACGATTTATTGTTATCTGCCATAATGTAGATTTTGCTAAAATGATAACGGATAAATTCTCTATTCTTAATTCGGTCAGAAATTACCAATATAATGAAAAACCTTGCATGGCAACACTTTCAATAGGTGTTGGTAAAGGTGATAGTTTATCTGAATGTGAAGCAAACGCAAAACAGGCTCTTGATATGGCTTTAAGCCGTGGTGGTGATCAGGTTGCTGTCAGATATGATGATAGTTACGAATTTTTCGGCGGTACAGCTTCTAACACAGAAAAAGGAAATAAAGTCCGTTCAAGAGTTGTAGCATCAGCAATTAAACAGCTTGTCACTAATTGTGATAATGCAATCATTATCGGTCACAAATTTGCTGATTATGATTCAATGGGTACAGCGATTGGCGTATATGCTATGATGAAACATTTCGGTAAAAACGCCTGTATTGTGTACGATAACGAAAATACATTAGCAGAAAAACTTGTGAAAAAATATGTTTCTGAGACAGGTAATACTCCTTTTATGGATAGAAAAACTGCCACACAGAAACTTAATGAAAACACCCTTGTTTTTTTACTTGACACACATAGAGTTTCTTATTGTGAAGCTCCTGAAATCGTTGAAAGTGCAAGTAATGTTATTGTTATTGACCATCACAGAAAAGCTGTTGACTATTTTGATAAAGCTGTAGTATTCCATCACAATTCATCTGCATCTTCAGCGTGTGAAATGTTTACTGAATTGCTTGAATACATTTCAAATAAACCTATAATCGGTCAAGCTGAAGCAGATGCGTTATTCGCTGGAATTATCCTTGATACAAAGAACTTTATTTTACGTTCAGGCGTAAGAACGTTTGAAGCAGCTTCTTATCTTAGGAGTCGAGGCGCTGATCTGGTAAAAGTAAAGAAACTTTTCGCCTCATCACCTGAAGAACATAAAGTTCGTGCAGAAATTGTTTCATCAGCCTTTGAGTACAGAGGATGTGCTATTTCGGTTGCTGATATAAAAAATCGTGATTTAAGAATTATTTCTTCACAAGCTGCAGATGAATTACTTAATATAAGCGGAATAAAAGCATCGTTTGTTATCTTTAAAACTGATGATATGCTTAATATTTCCGCCCGATCGTTCGGAGAAATCAATGTTCAACTTATAATGGAAAAACTCGGTGGTGGCGGTCACTTGACAATGGCGGCTTCTCAGATGAAAAACACTGATTCAAGAGATGCTCTGATTACACTGAAAAAAGCAATCGATGAATATATCAATAATCTTTAAACATAATTAATTAAATTTTTTGAAAGAAGGTAAAAAAATGAAAGTAATACTTAAGCAAGATGTAAAAAGCCTTGGTAAAAAAGGTGAGCTTGTAAATACATCTGACGGATATGCAAGAAACTTCCTTTTCCCGAGAGGACTTGCTATTGAAGCTAACGCACAGGCTATGAGTGAATTCAAAAACAAAGAAAATGCAGAAAAATTCAGAATCAAAACCGAAACTGAAACTGCTCAGGCTAATGCTGAAAAGATTAAAGGCAAAACAGTAAGATTTTCTCTCCCTGCCGGTCAGGGCGGAAGACTTTTCGGTTCTGTAACAACAAAAGAAATTGCTGAAAAAATTAATAAAGAATTCGGCGTTTCAGTTGATAAAAAGAAAATTTCTGTTCAGGATATTAAAGCATACGGTACATATACTGCAGAAGTTAAACTTTATCAGGGTATCGTGGCTGAAATTTATGTATTTGTCGGTGAATAATTTTATTTGAGGTAAAGATATGGATTTAACAACATTCGATGGTGTTTCAATGCCATACAGCATGGAAGCTGAACAAGCTGTTCTCGGTGCGATATTAATTGACCCCGATTGTATGACCACAGTTGTGGAATATCTTAAAAGTGAATATTTCTTTTTACCTAACCATCAGTCAATTTTTGCTGCAATGGTTGCGATCGATACTCTCGGCGGAAGAATTGACCCTGTCATTGTTCTTGAGCATCTCAAAAGCGAAGGTGTCTTCGACGATGCAGGCGGTAAACAATATCTTTTCCAGTTAGCTGAAATTGTTCCCACATCACGTAATGTTGAGGCATATGCAAAAATTGTAAGAGAAAAGTTTTACATCCGTTCTCTTATTACTGCCACAAAAGATATTATGTCAAGCGCTTCAAACGAAACAGAAAGTGCTGATACTCTTATCGACGCTGCTGAACAGAGAATTTATGACATACGTCAGGGAAAAACTTCAAACGGACCATCAAAGATTTCTGATATTATTATTAATGAAGTTTATGATAAACTTCAGAAACTTTCCGGTGACGATAAAGATTTATATAAAGGCTATCCTACGGGATATGAAGACCTGGACAGGCTTATAAATGGTCTTAATAAATCTGACCTTATCCTTATCGGCGCACGTCCTGCTATGGGTAAAACTACATTTGCGCTTAATCTGGCACGTAACGTTGCTATGATCGGCAAGAGAAAAGTTCTTATGTTCTCTCTTGAAATGACAAAACAGCAGCTTGCTCAACGTATACTTGCAACCGAGGCAAGAGTTGAAAGTACTAAAATGAGAAGTGGCGATATTTCTCCTGATGAGTGGGCGAGAATCGGTACTGCAACTGCTGTGCTCAGCGATTGTCCATTGTATTTTGACGATACATCAGGTATTACAGTACAAGAAATGAAGTCAAGAATAAGACGTGAAAAAGACGTTGAAGTTGTAATTATCGACTATCTTGGACTGGTAACCTCTGCCACACGTTCAGAAAACCGTGTTCAGGAAATTTCGCAAATTACGCGCGCACTTAAACTTATGGCTAAAGACCTGATGATACCTGTTATTGTCTGCGCACAGCTTAATCGTGGTACTGAAGGCCGTGGTAAAAGTCACCGTCCGCAGCTTGCTGACTTGCGTGAATCAGGTTCAATCGAGCAGGATGCCGATATCGTGCTTATGCTTCATCGTCCTGACTATTATGGTGAAACACCTGAAACAGAAGATGGTGAAGAAGTCAGAGCAGATCAGACTGATCTGATTATTGCTAAAAACAGACATGGTCCTACAGCTGACGTTCACCTTATTTTCAATAAAGACTACACATTGTTTACATCAATGGAGAAAATCAGAAATGATATGTAAAGTACGCAATACTCTCAGCAAATTTTCAATGCTTGAAAACGCCGATGAAGTTATTGTCGGTTTTTCAGGTGGAGCAGATTCAACTTGTCTTTTATACATATTGAACTCATTGAAAGATGAGTTTGGTATCAAAATACACGCTGCACATCTTAATCATTGTCTACGTGGTCAGGAATCCGACAGAGATGAAGCCTTTGTCAGAGATTTTTGCTGTGAACATTCAATCAAACTGTCAGTCAGACGTGTTGATATCCTGAATGAAGCAAAACAACATTCCAAAGGTATTGAAGAATATGCACGTCAAGTAAGATATGAATTTTTTAATTCTTTGTGTTCATTGAAATCTGTTATTGCAACTGCACATAATCTCAATGACTGTGAAGAAACTTTGTTGTTTAATCTTGCAAGAGGAAGTTCTCTCAAAGGTCTATGTTCAATTCCACCCGTAAGGGAGAATGTTATTCGTCCTTTAATTGAATGTACGCGTGATGAAATTGAAGATTTTTGCAAGCAGAACAATCTTGGATTTGTAACTGACAGTTCAAATTTATCAGACGATTATACAAGAAACAAAATCAGACATAATATTATTCCTTTATTAAAAGATATCAATCCTGCTTTTGATTCAGCAACATTAAGGTGTATTGATTCTTTACGAGTTGATGAAAAATATTTATCTTTGAAAGCTGATGAATTGTATAACGATATCAAACTTGATTTTGGCTATAATGCTGCTATACTCAGAAAAGCTGATGTTGCATTATCATCACGAGTTATTTCAAAGATAATTTACTGTAAATGCGGTGTAATGCCCGAGAAAAAGCACATAAATGCTATGTATTCCATTCTTGATGGCGGTAAAACAGAATTTCCGACAGGAGAGTATGCGATTGTAAAAAGTGATATTCTTTACTTTTTATCAGATTTAAAAACCGATTCTTTCGATGAAATTGAAATTACTTTTGATGACGATGGTTATTTCAGGACAAATAATATAACTTTGGAAATTAAAGCTGAATGTACACAGAAAGTTTACAAAGAATTGGTACTTTCTACATTTGATTTTGATAAAATCAAAGGAAATTTATACTTAAGAAAAAGAAAACAGGGCGACAAAATTACTTTACCTGTAAGAAAAGTTACAAAAACTCTGAAAAAACTTTTTAACGAAATGGAAATCATACCTGAAATCAGAGATAGCATTTATGTTGTTTCTGATGAAGAAAATGTGGTCTGGGTTGAAAAAATAGGAGTTGACTTGAGAGTTGCGCCTGATAATAAAACTAAAAATTTTGTTAATATCAATGTTTTACGCGACAAATAATATTAATATATCTGTTGCTAAGAAATTGTTTATATACAGCACATAAGGAGGATGTTCCGTTGAACAAAGATGACAAAACACCTAATCAGAAATTCAAAAAGTTGGCTGTGTTATTGCCGTATATACTTATCCCTGTAATGATCATTTCAGGTGTGTATTTTTATATGAGCAACGCTCAAGCAGACAAAAAGCAGTACTATGAAATTGTTCAACTTTTTGACGATAATAAAGTTGAAGCTTTCACATTAAATTTAAGTAGTGGTGAACTTAAATATCGCTTAAAAACAGATAAAGTAGACGATAAGGATAAAAATGGTAATATAAATTATCCTAATGTATACACTGTTCCTAATGTGACTATTTTCTATGATGATATCCACGAACAGGTGAGGGAATACAATATTAAAAACCCGGACAAACCTATTCAGGCTGACTATAATCCCGGTAAATCAAACTCATGGATTATAAATCTGTTACCACAGGTATTACTGATTGCGGTAGTATTGATTGTTTCAATGCTTTTATTTAAAAAGATGAATCAATCTATCGGCGGTGATATGAACAAAACAATGAGTTTTGGTAAAGCCCGTATAAGACAGGCGAAAGATGAAAAGAAAAAGAATAAATTTGCTGATGTCGCCGGTGCTGATGAAGAAAAAGAGGAACTTTCTGAAATTGTTGAGTTTTTGAAAGACCCGCTTAAATTCAGTGAATTAGGCGCAAAAATTCCTAAAGGTATTTTGCTGGTAGGCCCTCCCGGTACAGGTAAAACTCTTCTTGCCCGTGCGGTTGCCGGTGAAGCTGATGTTCCTTTTCTCTCAATTTCAGGCTCAGATTTTGTTGAAATGTATGTAGGTGTCGGTGCTTCACGTGTGCGTGATTTATTTGCTCAGGCAAAGAAAAACTCTCCCTCCATTATTTTTATAGATGAAATTGATGCTGTCGGTCGTCACAGAGGTGCAGGTATGGGTGGCGGACACGATGAGAGAGAACAGACTCTCAACCAGTTACTTGTTGAAATGGATGGTTTTGGCGTAAACGAAGGCGTAATTATTATCGCCGCTACAAACAGACCAGATATTCTTGACCCTGCGCTCTTAAGACCCGGACGTTTTGACAGACAGATTACTGTCGGAAGACCTGACGTAAAAGGCAGGGAAGAAATTCTTAAAGTTCATGCAAAAAATAAACCTCTTGCACCTGATGTTGATTTAAAAGTCATTGCTCATTCAACTGCAGGTTTCACCGGTGCAGACCTTGAAAATCTTCTCAACGAATCAGCTTTGCTTGCCGCACGACGCAATAAAAAAGCAATCACTAAAGATGAAATTGAAGAAGCAACAATTAAAGTTGTTGTCGGTACAGAAAAGAAATCACATAAAATTTCTCCCAAAGAAAAGAAACTTGTTTCTTATCATGAAGCAGGTCACGCAGTTTCAACCTATTATCTTGAAGGTCAGGATCCTGTTCATCAGATTTCTATCATTAAAAGAGGTATGGCAGGCGGATATACAATGCATGTACCTACTGAAGATAAGAACTATATCTCTAAAAAAGATATTCTTGACCAGCTTGTTGTGCTTCTTGGCGGACGTGTCGCAGAGGCGCTTGTGCTTGGTGATATTTCAAGCGGTGCATCAAATGATATTGAACGTGCAACAGAACTTGCAAGAAATATGGTTACACGCTATGGTATGAGTGATAAATTAGGTCCAATCAACTTTGGTTCATCAAACCATGAGGTTTTCCTTGGTAAGGACTATAGTCAGACGAGAAACTTCTCTGAAAACACTGCGGCACTTATTGACCAGGAAATGGACGATATTATCAGGAATGCTTATTCACGTACTGAAAAAATTCTCACTGACCATATGGATAAACTTGAATTAATTGCTCAGGTTCTTATGAAAAAAGAAAAAATTGACGGCAAAGAGTTCAAGGACCTTATGGATGGCACTGTTACTTTAGAAAATATTATC
>JAZQWT010000056.1:0-2598 GCA_045632485.1 Acutalibacteraceae bacterium | reverse complement strand
TTGAGAACATCGCTTGTTGTTTTAGCATCCCAGCCTTCTTTTTCCATAAGGAAGAGGATTGCAGAGGGGTCAACAGCACCGCAACGTGTGCCCATTTCAAAACCGTCAAGGGGAGTAAGACCCATACTTGTATCGATAACTTTGCCGCCTTTGACAGCTGTGATTGATGAACCGTTACCAAGGTGACAAGTAACAATCTTGAGGTCTTTGATGTCTTTACCCATAACTTCTGCACAACGTGCACTTACAAAGCGATGAGATGTGCCATGGAAACCGTAACGGCGAATCTGATATTTTTCTGTATATTCATAAGGAATGGGGAATGTATATGCTTCTTCAGGCATTGTGCTATGGAAAGCATTGTCGAATACTGCGATTTCAGGAACATCAGGACCGAAAACTTCGAAACAAGCTTTGATACCCTGAATGTGTGCGGGGTTATGAAGTGGAGCAAGGTCACAAAGGCTTTCAATTCCTTCAATAACTTTTTCATCGATAAGAACACTCTTCTGGAAGAGAGCACCACCCTGAACTACGCGGTGACCAACTGCACCGATTTCTGAAAGATCGTCGATAACTTTGCAATCACCTTCAGTAAGTGCTTTTTTTACTTCAACAAATGCTTCTGTGTGGTTTTTGAGAGGAACTTCATAGAAGAAGCTTCTTCCGTCTGCAGTTTTACCGTCAATCTGACCTGCAAAACCAACTTTTTCACAAATACCTTTTGCAATCATCTGCTCTGTTTCCATATCAATAAGCTGATATTTGAGAGATGAACTACCTGCATTGATAACAAGAACTTTCATTTTTGAACCTCCAAATTTTACTTTTAACTTGAAAAATGCAAATTACTGTAATATTATATACTATATAAAACAAATTTTCAAGATGTTTTTACGAAAGGAAAGGCCTTAAAATGAAAATATCTGCTGTAATTTCAGAATTTAACCCTTTTCACAAAGGTCACAAGTTCATAATTGATAAAATGCGCGAAAACGGAGCTACTCATATTGTTGCAGTAATGAGTGGTAATTTTGTCCAGAGAGGGGAAAGTGCCGTTTATTCTAAATGGGACAGAGCTAAAGCCTGTCTTGAAAATGGTGTTGATTTAGTACTGGAAAATCCTCTTGTGTACGCAACTGCTTCGGCACAACGCTTTGCATACGGAGGCGTGAATGTAATAAAAGGCCTTGGCTGCGTAGATGAACTTGCATTTGGCAGTGAAAGCGGAAACATAGAAGAACTTATTAAAATATCAGAAATTATCGAAAAGGACGAATTTTTTGCCACAACACAGAAGTTTCTTACAGAGGGGTTAGCATATCCCAAAGCTCGTGAAATGGCAATCAGAGAGGATTATGGCGAAGATTTCGGCAATGTACTTGTATCTCCTAATAACATTCTTGCTTGTGAGTATATTTCAGAATGTAAAAAAGCAGGTCTTGATATTGATTTCTTCACTGTTAAGCGTAAAAACGTTGAGCATGACAGTGAAAATGAAAACAATGGATTTTATTCTGCGTCACTTTTGCGTGAATTAATAAAAAATAATGAGAAATCTACAGACGATATTTTTGAGAGCTATAGAAATAACTGTAAAGTATTTGACTTTACAAAACTTGAAACTGCTATACTTGTAAAGTTGAGAAGCATTACAGAAAATGATTTTGCAAAAATACCTGATGTTTCTGAGGGAATGGAAAACAGACTGTGTTCTGCGGCACAGAAAGCCTGTAGTTTAAATGAATTTTTTGAACTTGTCAAAACAAAAAGATACACTCTTTCACGTATCAGAAGAATATGCATTTGTGCTTTGCTTGGCATTGAAAAAGCAGATGTTAAAAGAGAAATTCCTTATGTCAGGGTACTCGGTTTTAATGATAATGGCAGAGAAATACTGAAAACTGCAAAAGATACTGCTACTTTACCGATTGTTATGAAATATAGTGATATAAAAAGTCTCGACGAAAATGCTGGAAGGATTTTTGATATCGAATCATTTGCTATGGATATTTTTGCACTTGCAGGGGAAGAGAATCTTCCCTGCGGTATGGAAAAAACGGCTAATATAATAAAAATATCGGAGAACTAAATCTGTTCTCCGATACAATAATCACCGTCAACTGATGTGATTTTAACTTTAATAATTTCCGAACACATATCCTCTGTTGCGTTAACAAGCACAGGGGTATAATTTTTGGTATAACCCTCGTGAAACCCGTTTTTGTTTGTGGTTTCAATAAGAACCTCAAGTGTTTTTCCGATCTGATTATTGAGGTAATTCCTGCGAATTATTTCGCATGTTTCAGCCATAATCTTTGCACGTTCTTCTTTCACTTTCTTTTCAAGCTGAGGAAGTTTTTCTGCTCTTGTGCCGGTTCTTACAGAATAGGGGAAGACATGAACTTTTTCAAAGCCGATTTTCTTTGCAAAATCAAGACTTTCATTGAAATCTTCTTCGGTTTCAAGGGAGAAACCAACCATAATATCAGTTGTTATTGTTGCATCTTCAAAAGTTGAACGGAGTTTTTGGCAGAGTTCATAATATTCTTCTGCTGTGTAATGTCTGTTCATTCTCTTCAGAGTATTGTTGCAACC
>JAZQWT010000055.1:0-4716 GCA_045632485.1 Acutalibacteraceae bacterium | reverse complement strand
TTTACCACCATTGTAGGCGTGGTAAGTTTTGCCGTGCATTGTCTGTGTTGCAAGGTCCTGAGTATCTTTAAGACCGCCTGTAACAAGTGAATTGTAAAGGTCTGTACCTTTTTTGAAATTGAAGTCACCTGTAACAACTGTGGGAATATCGTAAGAAAGAGCCTTCTGTTTTACAAGCTCAACGCCGTTTATACGTGCTTTTGTACCCATATGGTCAAGGTGAGTGTTTACGTGAGCGTACTGTTTGCCTGTTTCTTTATCTTCAAGCACAACCCATGTGCAGATTCTGTTACAAGCACCGTCCCAACCGCGTGAAACTTCGTCAGGAGTTTCTGAAAGCCAGAAAGTGCCGCTGTCAATAAGGTTATACTTTGTTTTCTTGTAAATAACTGCAGAAATTTCTCCGCATTTTTCGCTTAAATCACCTGTGTCTCTGCCAACGCCAACGAAAGCATAGTCTTCAAGGCTTTCTTTAAGATTTTCATACCACTGATAAGTACATTCCTGAAGACCTGCAGAATCAGGTGAATATGCTTCAATAAGTGCGGGAACAAGATTTTCTCTGCGTTCATATTCGAGGCAACGGATATTGAAAGACATAATTCTTGTTGCTTCGGGGTCAGTGTTTGCAAATGCGTCTTTTTCGGGAACAGGTTTTATTGTTATCCCGAATACACCTAAAATCATAAAAACAAATGATAAAATTGCTGATGTTATTTTGTTGAAAAAATCTTTCATTTTTCGTCACCTTCCTTATTTATATTGCCGTCTGCAATGTCTTTTCCTGCAAGAACAACCCAGACGGTTCTGAACATAATTTTTATATCCAGCTGAATTGATTGTGTTTCCACATATTCTTTATCGAGTTTTGCTTTTTGTTTGTCTGTTATAAAATCGCGTCCGTTTACCTGCGCCCAGCCTGTGATTCCGGGACGTACGGAGTAAACATTATATTTTTCTCGTAACTGTCTGATTTCATCTTCCTGAGGGATAAGAGGGCGTGGACCTACGAAGCTCATATCTCCTTTTAATATATTGAAAAGCTGGGGAAGTTCATCAAGACTTAATTTTCTTAAAACTTTGCCGATAAAAGTAATATCGTTTTCAATTTCATAGTCAGTCAGATCTTCTGTTTTTGTCTGACGCATTCCGTTTTTCATTGTACGGAATTTGTAAATTGTGAAGAGTTTATTTTTGTACCCCACACGCTGTTGTTTAAAAATAATCGGTCTGCCGCTTGATATAAGAATGAGAAGTGAAAGAACAAGGAATAAAGGGGAGAGAATTATAATTGCAAGCAGACTGAATATAAAGTCTAAAAATCTTTTCATATAATTCTCCCTTACTTTGAATTCCAGTTAAATTCACCTTTGATGAGCAGTGCTCTTACAGGTGCGGCTTCAAGCCCTTCGAGTTTAAGGGGCTGAGCCAATAAAAAGTAGTTTCCTGTTTTAACGTGTGTCAGGTCAAGTCCTTCAAGCAGAGCAACATCTCTGCTGAGGAAAGCTTTGTGAGGTGCAATCTGGTTGCCTGATGTGCCGACGGAAAGTGCATCAGTGCCGATTAGCAGATATCCGTTGTTTACAGCTTCCTGTGCTCCGTGGTCAAGGAAATAAGCCTTTCCTTCAGACTTTATAAGAAGTCTGCGGCAACCTTTCGGAAAGTTATTTTCAACATATTCACCTGTGATAGGTCCTTCCGGTACATCAATAACCTTGCAGGGACCTATGAAAGGAGCCATATTCATTTCATCAATTGATTTTCCGCCCTCAACAAAATGAAGAGGTGCATCTGCGTGTGTACCTGCATGGCAACACGCAAAGAAACCGTTCAGGTTACACCCGTCACCGTTTTCAATGCTTTGAAAATTCTGTCTGGACGGTTCAGGGTCGCCGGGATAAATATCGGCTGTGAATATGCCTTTTGTAATGTCAATAATTTCCATTTTTACACCTCATAAGATGTGCATCTTGAAAATCAGATGTTTTCAAGTGACTGTGCTTTTAAGAAAGCGTTGATAAAGCCGTCAATGTCGCCGTCCATAACTGCGTTGATGTTACCCATTTCGTAGTTTGTGCGGTGGTCTTTAACGAGTGTATAGGGCATAAATACATAAGAACGGATCTGGCTGCCCCAACCGATTTCTTTCTGGTCGCCTTTGATATCTTCGATTTTATCAAGGTGTTCGCGTTCTTTGATTTCAATGAGCTTTGATTTAAGCATTCTCATTGCAACTTCTCTGTTCTGATGCTGGCTTCTTTCAACCTGACAGGAAACAATAATACCTGTAGGAATATGAGTAAGACGAACAGCAGATGAAGTTTTATTAACCTTCTGTCCGCCAGCACCTGATGCACGGTAAACGTCCATCTTAATATCGTCAGGGCTGATATCAACCTGAATTGTATCGTCTATTTCAGGCATTACTTCGAGAGAAGCGAAAGAAGTGTGTCTTCTGCCTGATGCATCAAAGGGTGAAACACGTACAAGACGGTGAACACCTGATTCACTTTTCATAAATCCGTAAGCATTTTCACCTTCGATAAGAAGTGTTGCAGATTTAAGACCTGCTTCGTCACCGTCGAGGAAGTCGAGCATACTTACTTTGTAGCCGTGAGCTTCGCCCCAGTGCTGATACATACGTACAAGCATCTGTGCCCAGTCCTGAGCCTCTGTACCGCCTGCACCTGCGTGGAAAGTGAGAAGTGCATTCTTTCCGTCATATTCACCTGTAAGCAGAGTTGAAAGAGTCTGTTTTTCAAGTTCTTTTTCAACTGCTGTTACGCTTTCTGTACATTCTTCGAGAAGTTCAAGGTCCTCTGCTTCGTCAGCAAGCTCGATCATAACAAGTGCATCTTCGTAGTCGCTTTTCAGCTTCTGATAAGCGTTTACTTTATTTTTGAGAGCACTTGTTCTCTGCAGAACCTTTTGTGAATTTTCAATGTCATCCCAGAAACCGTCTTCAGTCTGCTGAAGTTCAAGTTTTGCGATTTCTTCATTGATTTTTTCAACCCCGACAGCCTCATAGAGGCTGCCGAGTTCTTCTTCGTGTTCCAAAAGTTGTAATCTTAACTGTTCAAACTGAATCATAAATTATCGAATCTCCAATTATTCCTGGTTTGCTTTTTTTCTTTTTTTGTAAGTGATTGCTACGCCTGCGATTGCAACAGGAAGAATAATGAATGCAATGTAGGGAACAGCGTCACCTGTGTCTACTGCTTCTGATACGCGGGCTTCAACATTTGCAAGAGCGATTTCAGCTTCTTCAAGGAATAAATCAATATCGTTTGAAGTTTCAGGTGCAACATATTCTTCAAGGTCAGTTTTGACAATTGCAAAGCTGTCTATACCTACTGCTTCGTCTTCGTCTACGTTGTAAGCATCAAAGAAGAGCTTGTTACCTTCAATTCTGATAGATGCAAATGTGGGAAGTTCGCAAGTTACGATAGCTTCTGCTCTGGGGAAGAGCTTATCGGTGAGAGCGTTATCCTTGGGAATATAGTATTTAACACCTGCACAACCTGTGATTGTGTAGATTGTACCCTGGGGATCAACCTTTGCTGTGTAAGTTTTGCCGTTTAATGAAGTTACTTCCTGAGTTTCAGATTTTACAACCTTGTTGTTTGCCATTGCATCAGTTCTCAGGTAAACGTGGTCGTGACCCTGGAATACCATATCGATATCAAGCTGAGGCATAAGCTTTGAAAGCTGTTTACGGATCTGGACAACATCGTCATCGTCGAAGTGAGAACCGTTTGAATAGGGAGCTTTGTGAATTGCTACGAATTTCCATTCAGCATCGCTTGAATTCATATCGTTTTTAAGCCATTCAATCTGGTCGTCGCTGAGACCTTCTTTATCGTTAAGGTTGTTTGAGTTGAGAATTGCAAAGTGTGCGTTATTATAATCGAATGAGTAGTAAACGCCTTCTGTTGTGTCCTGTTCAGGTACGTTTGAAAGAACAAAGTTCTGGTCAAGTGAAAATTCACTGCCTGACATTGATTCGTGGTTACCTGCTGTGGGCATAAGGGGTTTGCTCATAAGAGTGTCTGATGCATTGTTTGCGAAGAATGACCAGAGTTTAAGGTTTGAACCCATATCAACCTGGTCGCCTGTTGAAAGAAGGAATTTGTAATCGGGAACTTCTTTTCCTGCAACTCTCAAAAGGTTAGCCCATACGTCAAACTGCTGTGAGTTCTGAGCCTGTGTATCAGTAACGTGAAGGAATGTGAATGCTCTTGAGTCATCTGCTGTTTCAAGAACACCTGCTTCACTCCACCAGCCTCTGTCTGCATCACCGAGGCGATAGCAGTATTTTGTGCCGGGTTCAAGGTTTGTAAGCTTAACAATGTGTCTTGTAAGAACTGTTTCGTAAGGCATAATGCCGATAAGACCGAAGTCGATAGCGGGTGTTTCTCTGATGATGCCTTCTTCAGTGATGCATTCAATGTTTGCAGATTCAGTAGGTACACCTGTGAACTGAGGGTTCTCGCTGTAGGGGATAAGCTCGATATCTGTACCCTTAACAGAATCTTTTGTATACCAGCTGATGTTGAAGCTTGAAGAAGCATCTTCACCGTATGTTACTGTAACTATAGAGGGAGCTCTGAAGTTGTAGGGAGTAACTTCGGGAGCTTCTTTGCCGTTGTATGAGTAAGTTACATCCATATCACCCTGAGGTTTCGGATTTTTGTCATCGATAAATGCACCGATAAC
>JAZQWT010000054.1:0-24473 GCA_045632485.1 Acutalibacteraceae bacterium | reverse complement strand
GTGTTACCGCTTACTGCAGCATCAAGAGCCTCTTCAACGCTGTTATAATAAACATCGCCAATGCTTGCAACGTTTTCTTCTGCTGCTGAAATATTCATTGCAAAGCACGATAATGCAATTATCGCAGTAAGAAGAAGACTTAAAATTCTTTTTGCGTTTTTCTTAACCATTCTTACATTCCCCCATATCGGAATATTGTGATTACCGTATGCATTATGCACACATAACAATTATAAAATATTTCTCCCTATGTTGTCAATAAAACTACAATTTTTTAATAGTTTTTAAATAATATTTTCATTATCGGTAATAACTTTTCATTTTCTTTTCTGCAAAAGAAAACACAGGCATAATTTATAAAAAAAGACTGCCCTACAATCTGTAAGACAGTCTGATTTTTATTTTTTCATTTCAATCATATCGCGGTAAGAAATAAGTTCAATACCGTGTGCATTAAGATGCTGTTCTGTTTTGGGGTCTTTCATAATCTGATATTCCCATACTCTGTCACGCCATCTGCCTGTGATACCTTTGATTTCATCACATTCTATTGAGGGATGAACATAAGTTTCACTGAAGCCTGCAGGGATATTGCAAAGGTCTTCAAGGAACATTTCACGATATCTTTCGTAGCTTGTTCTCATTTCATCGTTCCATTTGGGGAAAATGAGATAGTCGGGCATAATCACATTATTCTTTTTG
Organism: Acutalibacteraceae bacterium; assembly: GCA_045632485.1. GTDB lineage: Bacteria > Bacillota > Clostridia > Oscillospirales > Acutalibacteraceae > SIG575. Next base: position 23,771 of record JAZQWT010000054.1, on the reverse strand, counting down.
CCGAGGTAATCGCAGATTTTACAAGCAATAGCATAAAGGAAATAAGGTGTGCCCTCGGGACATTCTGTTTTGAGAGGCTTTCTGCACATTCTGAATGCGTAGCCAAGTTCACCGCAAAGCTTCATTGTCATGGGAAGAAGTTTGAAGTTACCGCCCTCAATGCCGTAAAGTGAACCCATATGGTTATCAAGATGTGAGGGTTTCATACCCATACTTTCTGCGAGTTCAACCTGTGCAAGAATTTCCTTACGTGCTTCTTCAAGGTCTGCATGCTGTGCAAAATCTTCACACTCAGGCCACATAAAACCTTTTTCGTTTTTAAGTGAAGGAAGGTCTGTTATAGGACCCCAGTTGTAGTTTGCCCATTCACTTGTTGTTGTAAGATGAACGCCGATTGCATACTGAGGGTTGTCAATTGAGAACTGAACAGCCTCTTTTGCAAATTTGCAGGGCATCATAATTGTTGAAGATTTAAGTCTGCCTGATTTGAAAAGGTCCATAACAGCTGCATTTGCTGCACCGCACATTCCAAAGTCATCAGCGTTGATAATAAGATATTTGTCTGCCACTTGTCATTACTCCCCTATATAGATTAACATATTGATTTTACCACATTATAACTCAGAATTAGTTAACACAATGTTAATATTTATAATATCACAAACTTATATGAATTTCAATTACTTCACTGCATTATAAAGAACAATAACAGCCTTGGGTGTATCGTTGATTGTAATATCAATACCCTCTGTCATTAACTGTTTACCTGTTTTCTGCTGTTTTGCTTCAGGGAAATCATAGTCATAAATTTCATACACAGTTTCACTTTCAAGTCCGTTAAGAACAAGGTGATATGTGTTTTCTTTTACATTTTCTCTCTTATAAATAAGTGCCATACCTTCCTGTGCATCTGTATCGAACTGCATTGCAAGGTATTTTTCAATATCAAGTCCGCCGTAAGTAAGAGGATAGTAGTTGCCTACCATATGCTTTCTTATATCAAAATAATCGAGATGCTGTGAACTTGAAATGATATTTGTTCTGTCGGCATATTCCCCTGTTCTGTAAGCACAAGTGCCGTTATAGGGATACCAGAAAGAAATACCGTATGTCTGTGCTTGCGTTGACTGAAGAATGTCAGGCTTTGAATTGCCTTCGCCATCCATACAGTTGTAGTCAGTTCTCCAAAGAGGAGTTGACCTTCTCTGCATTTCAATATCAAGACGTTTGCCGCCTGACGCACAGTTATCAATTCTTAAATCGGGAATTTCTTCAAGCAGTGTGTCAAAGAATCGATAGAGATTTGTTACGTGGTGATTTTCTGTAATACCTGTTCTGCCGTCTTCCCATTGTTCATCTGCCTGCTGCCAACGGGGAAGCGGAGTGAAGTTACTATCCATTCTTAAGCAACTTACACCGTTATATCGCAAAGATTCGAGCATATATTCAGTAATGTATTCAAAACACTCTTCGTTTGCAAAGTTTACAACATTTGCCTCGTCGTTATCGGGATTGAGAATAAGCCATTCATCGTGTTTTATGCACTCATTGTACATTGCAGTATCCTTGCAACAACGCTCAATTTCATACCACAAAAGAATACCCATTCCTCTTTCTTTAAGGTGTTCGGAAATTTCACCAAGACCGTCAGGGAATCTTTCAGGGTCTGCGTACCAGTTACCGACACTGTCTGACCAGTTGTTTCTCAACGGATACCAGCCGGCATCTACCCACGCATAGTCAAGACTCTGTGTCCATTCCTCCGGAATGTTTTTGACATTCTGAATAACCTGTTCTTCCGTAACACCGGGAGATTCAATAGCAATACCGGTTGTAACAAGCTGTTTTGTGTTTGCAGGAACAACACATTCAACTATATATTTTCTGAACAAATTAAAGCCTTTGAGGGCATTATCTGAATTATAAAAAGTAAGCGAAATCAAAGGTGAACGTACTTCCTCTGCAGGTTCAAGATAGCCTTTGAGGTTTCTCTGCTTTGCCTGAATTTTCACGCCTTTGAAAGTTTCGGCAAGTGAAGTATACCATTCGCCTGACCAACCTACAGCAAGTACCGCACTGCCGTCTTTACCGTTGATGTTGAAGTAAGGCAGATATGATTCTGTTCTGCCACCGTTTGCAGAAAACACCATAGGAATCAATGCAAGTTCTGATTTGAAGGTTTCAAAATCATCTGCTTCTGCAAAAGAACCGTTTGTGAAATATACATCGGCTTTTCTGCCCGTAGGAAGTGTACAATCTGCACCGTAGAATTTTGAAATTACGGGAGAATTTTCTTCACCGTTATTTTTGACGTAAACAGTCCAGTCGCAGGATGCGTTATCTTCATAAATTGTGGCTTCAACTGTTGCAACAATATCACTTTTCTTATGAGAAATTGTGATGTATGTAGTCTTACCGCCGCGGTAAACTGCACCCGCTTCACTTTCATCACCGAATGAAAAAGTCCAGTCATCAATGTTTTTTCTGAAATCTTTATTACCTACAGAGAATGTGTAAGCAGGATTTTCTTCAGTAAGAATATTTTCATTGTACCATGCACGGCAAAGCTCTTTTTCTTCTTCTGTTACTTTATATCCGTCGGCATCCATACTCTCAAATGTAAAATCAGCCGTTGAAGACATATCCATAGCAGCCCTGTCCACCCAGAGCTTAAAATTGGAATCAGGCACAGCAAAAGCTGATACAATAAATAAAACCGCTTGAACAAGTGCAATAATTGCTCGCATAAAATCGCCTCGTTATTTTAATAATTATGTATACTTATTTAACTTTGCTGATAATTCTTTTGAAAATATACTGAAAAATCGTAGGATGAGAATACAAACCTGACGGCAAATCGTTATTTTTACGAACAACCTTATCGTCAATAATGTCCTGGATTGCTTTTATTTCATCCTCAACACCTACGCAGGTCTGCAGAGTAGGATAAGTAACAAAGTTATCATCTGAAGTCACCGGTATTACTGACTGATATATAATACTGCCGGTATCAATACCGCTATCAACAAAATGTACCGTTACCCCTGCATTTTCTGCATCGTTGTTATATAACGCCCAATAAGCACCGTGACTGCCACGGTATTTCGGAGTAATACCTGCATGCAGATTTATAAATTTTGCATCTGTACAATTTAAAACCTCTTCAGAAATTATGCGTGTTCCGTTTACTACAACTATGTCGGGATTTATTTCCTTTAACGTTTCGATACATTTTTTATCGTTAACAGAATTCACATAAACAGGGTCTGATTTTATAATTTTTTCATCATCAACAGATGCATTGTATGTCTTTAAAATTTCTGTCTTTCTTTTTGCAGATGATTTTTTCAAAAACGGGACTACCGAAACGATAAACATAAGCTGTCCGGCAACTTTAAACAAGCCCAGCTTTTTTATTCGTCTTTTTATCATACTGCTCGCAGAAACGGAATCTTCTATTATTACTTTTTCCACGTTAAAAACTTCGCTGAGCTTATTATATACAATACACGAAGATTCGCCGAGACTACATAACATTACAATTTTTTTCATACATACATTCCTCCGCAAGTTCACCCATATTCTTACTTTCGAAACCGTACTTTGTTTGTAATTTTTTAAAATGTATCAGAAGCTCTTCAATCTGTTCCAAAAACTTATCAGGATTTGCCCCCATATTATGAGGGTGCCACCAGATGTGTATTACTTTTCCTTTTTTAGCAGCAATTTTCATCAGATGTTTTACATTGAGCATTTTCAATGGTTCTAAAAAAGATAATCTTTTATCATACTTTCTGAAGAAAACACTTGCTTTGACATCTACAATTCCGTCCTGATAACATTCGTGCTTATAATAACTTTTGCTGCCGCAAATCGGTATATACATATCAATCAGACGGAAAAGGCGTGAAATCATTTTGTTTTTATCATATGCAAAATGATTCTGATTTCCCCTTACTGCAAAAATATTGTTTTCTTTTAAAACCTTTAAATAATCAGCATTAAAATAATTTCTCGGGAAGATAAAGCTCTTGATATCTATATCAAAAATTTCTTTGGCAATTCGTCTTGCAGACTTTATATCATCTGCGAAAGCCTCAATTGTCTGCCCTTTTTCACGACAATAGTAGTGAGAAAAAGTATGTGAGCCAATCTCCTGATGTTTATTGTTTATAATCTCTTTTATCAAAGAATGTGCATAGTGTAAGTTATCCTCGCTCTCGCAAGAACCGATGGTTTCAAAGTGTCTGTAAGCAGACAATCTTACATTTTCATAATCAGGTTTTATTTCAGGAATGTATTTCGCAAGCTGTTCTTTGTTTTCGGCAAACAACATACCCACTGTTCCCCACGTTGCATGTATGCCGTATTTATCAAACAATTTCAATAAGCGAGGAATGGTTTCTCGTCCTGTAATTATATCAGGTCCGTAGCCTTCAATTGTCCTTGAATCAGTAACTCCCCAATACAGTTCAAAGTCCAGAGAAAACACTAAACTACCTTTATTTTTCTTATTCATAAACATTCTCCCCGTTTCACTGTTTCTGTATATTTTACAGAACAAATTATATCACAAATCCAACTATATTTCAAGGTTGCACTTTCCATATTATAAAGCTGTAATCAATCTGAGATAATTTTCTTAAGGTTATCTCACCCTTGAATGGGGTACATATTTAAAAGATTTCAATAAAGATAAATTTTCCGAGAGCTTGAAAATATAGCACAGTCAGCAAGAAAACTTGTTGATATGTATAAGAAATTCTGATAAAAAAACTGCAATTAACATCAAAGTTAACTGCAGTTTATTTTTATAATTTTATCTGAATTCGTGCCATTCAAAGTCTGTCATAATTTTATACTGACTTAAAATCGATTCATATTCTTCCTGTGTAATGATATTTTCTTCAGGAGCTACAAAATATTCAGGCTCACCTTCATATTTAGCATATGTAACATTTGCTGCACCCTGCCAGTTACCATAAGCACCGACTGAGCCTACAACATAAGGTACAGGTGATGTTTCATCATACTTATAGAAAGTAAATGTATCATTGCCGCCACTCATAGTATAATACTTTTTAAAATAACCGTCTTCACATATTTCTAAAGCTGAACGATTACCAACAATGGCGTCACCAAACAAGCACTTGGGCAGACCGTCTGAATATTTCCAGATATTAATTATATTGGCTCCGTCAATTGCAACAATCATTTCAGGAACTGTATCGTTATTCAGGTCTGCAAAAGCATATTCCACAAGAGTATTTTCTGAAAGATAATATGGTCCGAAGCTGTATTCAGGATCATCGCTATACAACATAGGTTCAGCACCTGCAGCATATTCTGCAACAATGCTTTTATATTTTTCTATAACGTCTTTATATATTGTTTCTCCGTCGTTTGCAGGCTGAGTTGCTTCTTCAGTTGTATTTTTTTCTACAGAAGCACTTTCGTATTCCGTAGCAATTTCAGGTGATCTGTTCAGCAAATCAGGAGCGACAAAAATAACTCCGGCAACCACAATTATTGCTACGACCAAAGCTATTGCTGTTATAAGTAATTTTTTGTCCGATTTTTTATTTTTCTTACCTTTACTCATAAATTTATCCCCCCGATTTTCTTTCTTGTTTTTAGTATATCACACCAAAATCACAAAATCAATAACAAGAATAAAAAAGAATCGGAGTTTTTTTACAAATTTTCAGAACCCCTGCAAACATAATTTTATATGCGAAAAAACAGATAAAAACCACCGGACACGCTATATCGTATCCGATGGTTTTAAACACATTATTTTTTAAAATTTACTTATCTTACTGAATCGTAGAGTTCGTAGAATTTACCGTAAATATCTGATGCTGCGTGACCGCCGATTGATGTAAGACCCCAGCTGTCGCCAAATGAGAGTTCATCATATTCTGCATCGTAATTAAGACGGAGATATACGAAATCATCGTCTGCCATAATGTAACCGAGAGCATCGTTAACAAGGTCGAATACAAGGATTTCGTCGTTTTCGTCAGCAATCATTTCATATGCACTCTTATATTTGAAGCCTTCCATTGTAGGACCACCTACGATAAGCTCTGCATATGTTTCGCCGGGACAAAGAACGATTTTAAGATCTTTACCGAGTTCCATATAACCAACTTCTGTTGAAGCAACAATATTACCGTCTGCATCTTCATACATTACGTTGTTTGCAAGTGAGAGTTTACCGAAAGCTCTGTAAACACCGTTTTCAACAGGAACAAGATACTCAGTAAGCTTAACGTTAAGGATAGGTTCAACTACTTTTGTTTCGCCTTCAATTCCGCCTTCATACCAGGGAGTATAACCTTCGCTGTCTTTAGCAAGTGCTTCTCTTTCTTCATCGATAATGCCTGAAGCTTTGATTTCTTCTTCTGTCATTCCGATAGAGAGAATTATATAACCGATTTCCTGACCGAAACGTGTTGTACAATCAGCTCTTTCCATATCAAGACCATCGTTTGAATAGTGCTGGTCTTCTGTGTATGTACCTACTGCACCCTGAATATAGATGAAGTTATAACCTGCTTTGTTAACTACTTCTTCTGTATAATAAACAAAGTCAGCAGTAATAATCTGTGTGCCGTAACCGGTAGTTTCGGGATGGCAACCGAAGTTTGCAAGGATTGTACCCTTTGAACCGTCATCGGGAGTGAACATAAGGCGGTACATATAGTCAATCATAATATCGGGGTTTGTACGGTCACGTACATAATCATCGATATCTGTTTTTGCATATGTAAGTGTACCTGTTTTCATATCTGCAACTGCTGCTTTAGCACAAGCTGCTGTCTGGTCAGCAATTGTTTTGAGAAGTTTTGTATCAACAGGATCGCAGAGCCAGTCTATGCCGATAATAGCTGAGAAAAGGTTCTGGAAAACATGACCGAAAGTATTTGTGTAAATACCCTGAGTGTCAATACCGCTGTGAACGTGTGTTGCAGAAACGTTGATGCTTGTGATTTTAACATCGGGAAGTGCTGCAAGAACTGCTGCACGGATGTTTCTTACGTCATCGTTTGCAAGACCAAGGCAGTCAACTGCTGCGAGGATTGAGATACCTCTGCCTGAACCGTCGTCCATAGCAATAAGTCTTACTTTAAGGTCGTCGATGCATTCTGAAAGTTTAAGGTTAATATCATAACCGCCTTTGTAATACTTACCTTCTGAAAAGTCATCAGGAAGAATTGATGCAGAAGCATAACCTATTGACCATTTTGCACCTTCAGCAGGAGCATCGATAAAAGTATCGTTACCCTTGAGGAAGTTATCACTCTTGTGAGCAGAAGGGTCTTTGATTTTTACTGTTGCGGGGAGAATTGATGAAATTCCGTCAAGAAGGAAATCAATAATTCCGTTGAGAGTGTCTGAAACAACCTGTGCAAAGCCTGCTTTGAAAGCTGAGCCTGCTGCTGCGTCGCCTGCTGCAGAAACTGTCATGGGAGTAAATAACATTACTACGCACATAACAACAGAAATTACAGATAACATTTTCTTTTTCATAGATAATCACAACCTATCTTTTAAATTTTGCATATTGATTATATCATTTATTGCCGATAAAAGCAATAATGTATTTATATTTTTTATTCCCATAAAAACATCTCGTGAATCATCAGTTTCAGGAGATTATATCAGCTTGATTTTCACAATTTTACCCATACTCTGTGCAAATTCAATCATGGATTTTGTTCCGCGACTTTTACCGTCCCAGAAACAGATGACCATATCACTGATTTTTGCCATATAACGATTTCTTATAGGTCCTGCACTTTTTCCGTACACATCCCATTCTGCAGGATAACATTCAAGGCGGTAACCGTGTTTCAGTGCGTATCTCTCGCCAAGCTTGTCAGCCCCTCTGCAAGAGCCTGAAACAAAAACAAGCTGGTGTTCAGCAGGTATCTCGCTGATACACAAATCAATAAATTCTTCCGCACAGGCAAAATCGTTATAATCTCTGCTTCCTGCTACAACAATACGTTTCAACATTTTACCACCGCCTTTATCAAAAATCTCCCGATGAGTAATTCATCGGGAGAAAAAAACTCTTAGTTACCTTTCATAAGGTCGTCAAGAATTACATAGAATTCATCATCTTCGAGTTTATCTTTTGTACCTGTTGTTGTTTTTTCAACTTTGATAGTGGGTTCTTCAACTGCTTTGGGAGCAGGATCAAAGTTAGGCATTACAGGTTCAGCTTTTGTAGCTTCAGCAGCCTTGGGAGCTTCTGTAAATGTAGGAATTTCGGGCATTTTAGTTTCTACTGCAGCTGCTACGCTTGAGAAACCTGCAAAAGTCTTATCAACGCTTGCGCCGTCATTGCCAAAGCCTGTTGCGATAACTGTGATAACCATTTCGTCTTCAAGATTTTCATCATATGCAACACCCCAAGTGATAACTGCATCCGGGTCTGCTGCCTGAGTGATGATATCTGCTGCTATTTCTACATCTTCAAGGTCGATATCTTCTGAAGATTTGATGCTCATGATAACGCCCTTTGCACCCTTGATTTCTGTTTCAAGAAGCGGACTTGTAACAGCTGCGTTTGCTGCAACCTCAGCCTTATCTTTACCGCTTGCACGGCCAACACCCATGTGAGCATAACCTGCATTCTGCATAACGCTTGTAACGTCAGCAAAGTCAAGGTTGATGAATCCGGGAATTTTAATAAGTTCTGAAATACTGCGTACGCCCTGAAGAAGAACTTCGTCTGCTTTTTCGAAAGCGTTTTTAAGAGTAATTCTCTGTTCGCTTACGTATTTAAGTCTGTCATTGGGGATTACAATAAGGCTGTCAACCTGTTCAGCAAGTTTAGCAATACCTTTCTGAGCAAGAGCCATACGGTTTCTACCTTCAAACTTGAAGGGTTTTGTAACAACACCTACTGTAAGGCAACCCATTTCTTTTGCAATTGATGCAATAACAGGAGCTGCACCTGTACCTGTGCCGCCGCCCATACCACCGGTGATAAATACCATATCAGTACCCTGAAGAAGGTCTGTGATAATTTCACGACTTTCTTCTGCAGCCTTTTCACCTACTTCAGGTAAACCGCCTGCGCCCTGACCTCTTGTTGATTTTTCACCGATCTGAATTTTATGTGTTGCTTTAGAAAAGCCGAGAATCTGCTTATCTGTATTAACTGAAATAAATTCTGCTCCTCTGATACCTGCATCGATCATACGGTTTACAGCATTTCCGCCGCCACCGCCGACACCGATAACTTTAATCTGGACAGCACTTTCAAATTCGTTATCCATTTCAAAAGCCATTTTAACATCCTCCTATGGAAATTTATTCTATTCTTTTGTATTGTACCACAGAAAAAATTAAATTACAAGTTGATAATTCAAATATTTATGTATTCTTTATGAATTTTATGTCAATTTTTTCATTTTCAGACAAAATTATTCTTTTTTATCGGTTGTATCGTTATTTTTCTCTTCAGGCTTTGTTACCTTTTCACTTGTTTCGCTTTTCACACTGAAATACGCTTTTTTGGCAATAGTCATATTAAGTGTGCCCTTCTGGTCGGGGTTTGATTTATCTTCAGCCTCAAGAGCTTTTTTTGCAAGCTGAATCTTTTTCCATGCAGTAACGCCCTCATCTTCGTGAGCCATTTTTCCTATATGAATAACTATTCTGTTGTCGTAATTCATTTTTATATCATTGATATCGGTAAAGTTGATATGTCTGATTTTCATTCCGCTTTTGTTCACAAGCTGAAGATATTCCAGAATTTTATCAGTATCTTCACCTATTTCGATTTTCTCACCGAGAACATCAGCGTTAACATCATTACAGGTAACCTTTACATATTTTTTTGTTGCCTCTTCTGTTGTTTTTTCCAGAAGCTTACCGCTGTCATTCACAAGATAGTAGCCTGAGGATGTTTTGAAGCAATAAACCTGATTACTCTCCGTAATTTCAACAACCACACAGGACGGATAGTCTTTTTTTACAACAGCAATACCTATATACGGCAAAGCCTTTTCAAGCTCATCTGCAATTTTATCTGTGTTAAGAAAAAGCAGATTGTCACCTTTGTCAACTGCAGTATTTGACGCAATTTCACCGTCGGTGTAATGACGCTTTGTATTTCTCGAATCGTCAGTATATTTCACCGTAATTGAATCCACTTTAAAAAGCATCTGAGAAACGAGAAAAACGATTCCGAAAATCATTGCAACTGCAGCAAAAAACAAGACCGCAAGACCTGTCAGTCTTCTTTTCTGACGAGGTGTAAGAGATTTCTTTTTACGTGCAGCAGCTTTTTGTTTTCTGCCGTGAGGTTTTAACTTTGTTATATCATAAATATTAGTTGGAATTTTATTCTTTTTCCGATTCACTTAATTTTAAACCTCCCTGTATATTTCCGCTCCTAAAAGACGCAGATTATTTTCTATTTTTTCATATCCTCTGTCTATATGCCTGAGATTAAGCACCTGCGACTCACCTTCAGCCGCAAGAGATGCCAGAATAAGTGCTGCACCGCCACGCAAATCCTCTGCGCGGACAGTTGCACCGCTTAATTTATTTACACCCTGCACCACTGCCACACTGCCCTCAACGCTGATGTTTGCACTCATACGCTTGAGCTGTGACACGTGCTTGTATCTGCTTTCAAAAATAGTTTCTATAAAAATAGATGTGCCGTCCGAAACAGTTGCCATTGCCATAGACGGTGCCTGAAAATCAGTAGGAAATCCCGGAAAAGGCATTGTTCTTACCGTACCCTGGGACATCAGTCTTGCCGGGGCTTTGATATGTAAAGCCTTGTCGTATGTTTTTATTTTACATCCTGCAGAATAAAAAACAGGTAAAACAGGCACAACATCTTCTGCAGGAAAATTTACTATGTCGGCTTCTCCGCCCGAAACTGCTACGGCAGCCATATATGTTGCTGCTACAATTCTGTCTGAAATAACAGAAAATTCTGTTGAATGAAGATATTTTACGCCCTCTATTATTATAGTACCTTTTTCTGCGAAATGTATTTTTGCTCCGCACGAATTAAGAAAATCCGCCAGATTTTTAACTTCAGGTTCTCTTGCAGCATTGATAAGGGTTGTTGTACCTTCTGCCGTCACTGCTGCCAGCATAACGTTTTCTGTTGCACCTACACTGGGAAAGCTCAATGTAATTTCCGTACCTTTGATTTTTTCTTTTACCCTGCAACAGAGTTTACCGCTTTGCTCATTTATTTCAACGCCCAATTCTCTTAGCGCTTTCAGGTGCAGATCTATGGGTCTGAGTCCGATTTCACATCCGCCCGGTGCCGTAAGATAAGCAGTACCTGTACGTGCAAGCAATGCACCGAGAAAAACTATTGAAGAACGCATCTCATGCATCAGCTCTTCTGAAATTTCTGACGAATGTATATTTGTTGAATCTACTACCAATGTACGGTTTTCACGACGTATTTTGCATCCGAGAGATTCAAGTATATTTATCGCGGCTGTAACATCAGTAAGGTCAGGACAATTATGTATTATGGTTTCTCCTCGGCACAGTACCGCACCGGCAAGTATGGGCAAAGTACTGTTTTTTGACCCATGCACCGCAACCTGACCGCAAAGTTTATTTCCGCCTCTTATAACTAATTTTTCCAAACCTTATCCCTCCGACAAACAGACTTAATCCATAATATGCCAAAGGGATAAATTTGTGATTATTTGATTGTATCTTCGATTATTCTGATTATTCTGTCAGTTGCATCGAGAATAGCCATTGCTTTTGCATTTTTTCTCATTGATTCAAGTTTATCTGAATCGCCGAAAATTTCAAGAATTTTGTTTGTAAGAATCTGACCTGTAAGGTCTTTTTCTTCAATAATTTCAGCAGCGCCACGTTTAACAAGTGTCATCGCATTATGATACTGGTGATTTTCCGTAACATTGGGTGAGGGAATAAGAATTGATGCACTGCCTGTTGCCTGCAATTCACTTAATGTGCTTGCACCTGAACGGCCGATAATGATATCTGCTGCAGTCATACAAACATCCATATTGTTTATATATTCTCTGATATCAAGGTCTTCATCATCAAGGTCTACACCGTTTTCTTTAAGCTTATCAGGTACCCATGTTCCGAATTTGCCTGTTGCATGAATAAATCTGAATTTATGTTCAGGCTGAAGCTGTTTAATAACCTCAACCATTGCATCGTTGATTGTTCTTGCACCTAAAGAGCCACCCATTGAAAGTATTATCGGCTTATCCCCTGCATTGAGTGATGCACGTGAAATTTCTCTGTCTGCTTCCACAATTTCGTGTCTTACAGGTAAGCCTGTTACCTCAACAGGATTTTTAGGCTGCATATGTTTTTCAGCCTCGGGAGAAGTAAGCATTACCTTGTCTACCATTTTTGCGAGAGCCTTGTTTGTAACTCCCGGAAAAGCATTCTGCTCATGAATAACTGTGGGAATACCTGATTTCGCTGCAGTCCTTACAACAGGACCGCTTACGTATCCGCCGAAACCTATTACAATATCGGGATTGAATTCATCAAAAATCTTCTTTACTTTACCTGTGACAGTAAGAAGTCTTTTTACTGTAAGAAGATTTTTCTTAAGGTTTTCAAGACTGGGTTTACGTTGAAAACCACTCATTTCTATTGTTTTAAGGTCAAAACCTGCATCAGGTACAAGCTTTGTTTCCAATCTGTCTGAGGTACCGATGAAAAGAATTTGTGCATCGGGATATTTTCTTCTTATTTCACCTGCAACTGCAAGTGCGGGATTAATGTGACCGCCTGTACCGCCTGTTGTGAAAACAATTTTTTTATTATTAAGCATATTATCAAACCTCTTGATTTTCTTAATTATTTACCTGACTGTAACGACCTGGATGCCGCCAGAACAACGCCCATTTCACATAGCAGAATGACAAAAGCCGTACCGCCGTAGCTGAAGAAAGGCAAGCTGATACCTGTGTTGGGAAGCATACCTGTAACAACACCTATATTGAAGAAGGTCTGCAAGCCTACCTGTACCATAATTCCCATAACCACAAGTGAAGCATAGTGATTTTTCAGTTTCATTGCAAGCTGGAAACCGCGAAGCACAAGAAGTGCAAAGGGAACAATCACAAAAAGAACAGTTCTGATAAAACCAAGCTCTTCACAGATAACCGAGAAAATGAAATCGTTGTGAGGTTCAGGAAGATAAAGGTGCTTCTGCTTTGAATTACCAAGACCTAAACCGAACAATCCGCCTGAGCCGATAGCATAAAGCGACTGGTTAGTCTGCCATCTTTTACCTAAGGGGTCGTAATCTCTGTCGAGCCAGCCTTTAAGACGTGACTGAACATATTCGGGAAGATACTCCATATTTGAAATCAGGAAAATAATACCGATTGCACCGATAACAATTCCCACAACAAATACCCATTGTTTACCTCCGCCGAGATAAATCATAAATGCACCGATTGCAATAAGCAGGAATGTTGCGGAGAAGTGTTTTTCAAGCAAAACCAACAATGCTGTGAAGCCTACTACGCCTGCGAGAGGAATAATATATTTCCAGTCGTTTTCAAGCTTTTTACGGTTGTTGTCCATAATCGTTGCCAGAAAGACTATCAACGCAAACTTGGCAACGTCGGACGGCTGAATCGTAATAGGTCCTAAGGGAATCCATCTTGTATAGTCATCACCTTCTGCACTCTGTACGTCTGTGTGATAGAAAAGAACTATTATAAGCAGGATTACCGCTACACAGTAAATTGAAAGAGAAAATCTTTTATAAAAATCAAGCTTTATTTTTGAAACAAAAAGCATTGCAGGAATACCGATTGCAAGGAACAGAATCTGATTTTTCAGGAAATCGAAGGGGTCCCCTGTTTCGCTTTCTGCTTTAACATAACCTGCGGAAAACATCATAACCGTGCCCATTACAACAAGGTACATAACTATAATCAGAAAGATTATATCAATACTGCCGTTTGCCTTGTATTGCTTCAGACCTTTATTATCCTTAGGTCCGAAAAGAAGCACCTTGAGAGCATTTTCTTTTTTCTCCATTTTCCCGCCTCCTTTAGAATTATTTTCCGAAATACATAGCAGCAATTCCCGCTATACCGCCTAATACGTTTACAGCACTGAAAACTGCCACAATCTTTTTTTCGCTCCAGCCTGACATCTCGAAGTGATGATGAATGGGAGCCATTTTTAAAATTCTTTTTCCGTTTGTCATTCTGAAATAGCCAATCTGAATCACATCAGACAAGGCTTCAATTACATAAACTACTCCCACAAGAAGCAGAATCAGCGGACATTCAAGCACATATGAAATGGCGACAACCATACCGCCAAGAAACATAGAGCCTGTATCTCCCATAAAAACCTTCGCAGGATTATGATTCCAAACAAGGAACCCTGCACATCCTCCAAGCAAAGCACTTGAAAGAATACCTGCCCCCATATTATTCCTCATAAAAGCAATTACCATAAATGATATTGCTGCCGTTACGGTTACTGATGAGCAAAGTCCGTCAATACCGTCAGTGAAATTAACAGCATTGATAGAACCGTAAATCACACAAATACCGAATATCCAATAAAACCAACCCATCGGCACATATCCTGCAAAGGGAACAAACATTGTGTTATCCCCTGTTACATACATACTGAAAAGATACGTAACACAAAGTGCTGTCTGGATAAATGTTTTCTGTACAATGGTAAGACCGAGATTTCTTTTTTTTACTACTTTTATATAGTCATCGATAAATCCTATCAGAGCAAAGCCTGCTGCCATGAGAAGTCCTGACCAGAAACGGGTGTAAAAAACAGATTTCATCATATTGTTTCCGCCGATTAAATCGCCGCCCATTAATCTGTCAGTTACGGCAACAACAATTACCGAACCAATAATTGCAATAATAAACATTATACCGCCCATTGTGGGAGTGCCTTGCTTTTTCTTATGCCACTTCGGTCCTATATCAAGAATTGTCTGACCGAATTTAAGTCTGTGAAGCCATGGTATAAGGGGAAAGCCGAGGAAAACTGTTATCCCGAAAGCAATAACTGCAGCTATTATTATCGCAAAAGTACTGTTCATTTAATTCAATCCTTCGTAAACCATTTTTATTACTTCTTCAAGCATCATACCGCGACTTGCCTTGAAAGAAATAACATCAGATGAATTTAAAACTTCCAGAATTCTTTTTGCAAGCTCTGTTTTATCAGAGAATGATTCAACATTCTCAAGTCCTGATTTTTCAGCACTGTCAGCAGTAAATTCTGCCTCTTTTCCGTAAGTGAAAAGAATGTCTATTTTCTTTTCTGCCGCATATTCGCCTACTTCTCTGTGTGCCTTTTCACTGTAAAAGCCCAGTTCAAGCATATCACCGATAACGGCAATGTGTTTTTCGCCTTCAATGGACATCAGCGCATTAAGAGAAGCCTTCTGTGAATCGGGGCTTGCATTATAGCAGTCTTCTATAAATGTGATGCCGTTTTTTCTTACTATTTTCTGTCGCATACCGCTCGGCACATATCCGCAGAGAGCCTCAGCACATTCCTTTTCGGGAATTGAATGGTGCAAGCCTACTGCAAATGCAGCAAGTGCATTATACACGTTATGTATGCCTACTGTAGGAATTATAACATTCTGAACATTTCCCTGCCAGCAGATATCAAAAGTCGTTTTCTCGCTGTCCTGACAAATATTTTTTGCAGAAAAACCGAGATTTTCTTTTTCAATGCCGTATGTAACCACATTGAAATCATCGCTTTCAAAGCCTGAAAGCATATCGTTATCGCCGTTTATGAAAAGAGTTGAGCCTTTTTCCATACCGTCGAGTATTTCAAGCTTTGCCTTGAGAATATTTTCACGTGAGCCCAGGTTTTCGATGTGCGAAACCCCCACGTTGCTGATAACTGAACAAGTAGGAAGTGCAGCCTTTGTAAGAACTGAAATTTCACCGCTGTTGTTCATACCCATTTCAAGCACCGCAGCCTCATAGCTTTCGTCAAGTCTGAAAATCATTCTGGGCAAGCCGATATCGTTATTAAAATTACCTTCTGTTTTAAGTGTTCTGAATTTTGCCTGCATAACGCAGGAAATCATTTCCTTTGTTGTAGTTTTTCCTACACTGCCGGTAACACCAACAACAGGAATATTGAATTTTCTTCTGTAATATTTTGCAAGGTCAAGCTGTGCCTGTCTTGTTGATTGAACATAAATTACAGATGATGAACAGTCAACCTCATCTTCAGCCATAACACATACAGCACCGTTATCAACTGCCTTCTGTGCAAAAATATGAGCATCGAAGTTTTCACCTTTTACACAAACAAAGAGAGAATTTTTTTCAATTGTTCTTGTGTCTGTGCTGATTGATGTTACAACACCGTCATTTCCTTTTAATTCACCTGAAACTGCCTGTGCAATTTCTTTTAACGTCAACGTCTGCATATACTTAACCTTTCTTTCATAACTGTCGGGACAATATTTTTTCTATTATTTCCCGTTCATCATAGTGAATTTTTCCGTCTTTTAAAATCTGATAAGTCTCATGCCCTTTGCCTGCAAGCAACACAACATCACCTGCTTCGGCAAGCCTGAGTGCCTTTTTTATAGCCTGTGTTCTGTCACATTCCGAATAAATTTTTGCTTTACAATCTTTCATTCCTGCGAGAATATCATCAATAATTTCCTGCGGATTTTCAGTACGCGGATTATCGGATGTAACAATTGCTATATCAGAGATATCACCTGCGATTTTCCCCATCATAGGACGTTTCAGTTTATCTCTGTTACCGCCGCAGCCGAAAACCGTAATAATTCTTCGTGAATATGTTTTTTTCAATGTCCTGAGAACATTTTCAAGGCAATCAGGTGTATGTGCATAATCGATGATAATTGTATAATCAGTATCTGCAGAAACTGTTTCCATTCTGCCTTTTACACCCGAAGTGTTGAGCAATGCTTTTTTGCAATCTGACAAAGCAATGCCTGATTCTTTTGCACAGACTGCTGCTGCCATTGAATTATAAATGGAGAATTCACCGGGAATATTCACTTTCATTCTCGATATTATCGAATTACCCACAAGCTCATATGCAACATATTTGTCATTAAGCACGGGATTCATTGCAGTATAATCTGATTCGTTTTTCATCGAATAAGTTATAACCTGTGCATCAATATCTTTTTTCATAAACGATGCTTCTTCATCGTCGTCGTTGATTATTACTTTTCTGCATTTTTCAAAAAGCATATGTTTCGCTTTTCTGTAGTTTTCCATTGTACCGTGATAATCGAGATGGTCCTGAGTCAGGTTTGTGAATACACCGATTTCAAACTCAATCGGTGCAACTCTGTGCTGACTCAATGCCTGAGAAGAAACCTCCATTACACAGTATTCGCAGTTTTCATCTGCCATTTTCCGCAGAAGTGCCTGCATTTCAAAGGGGTCAGGGGTTGTAAGTGATGACTCATACTCCGTATCACCTACAAGATTGACTACCGTGCCGAGAAGTCCGCATTTCTTTCCGGCATATTCAAAAATCTCTTTAATCAGAAAAGCTACGGAGGTTTTTCCGCCCGTACCTGTTATGCCAATCATTTTAAGGCTTTCTGCAGGTCGGGAAAAATATTCAGCACACACATAAGCATATGCAATTCTTGAATTATCAACGATTATCTCGTTTTTTGCACCTGTTTCTTTTTCAACGATAACGGCTGCCGCACCTTTTTCCGTTACGGCTTTTTCCGCTACCTTATGAGCATCAAAGCTGTTGCCGTTTATGCAAACGAATAATCCGTCAGGTTTTATTTTATCAAATTCATCTGTTATTCCGGAAATTTCACAATCTGTATATTTGCTTTTTATTTCAAGTCCTGATAAAAGCTGTGACAATTTCATATATAACCACCTGATTTGTTTATGCCTGTTAATCCACGTCTGATGACGTTGATTTGAAATATACAACTATAGTATCACCGAGATAAACCTGTGTATTCGGTTCAATATCCTGTTTGAATGATACGAAGGAGTCAGACAATGCATTACCTACAATCGACAGGTTAACACCTGCGTTGTTTGCTGTCATATAAGCCTGAGTTACTGTCATACCTCTGAAATCGGGTACAGCAGTTTTTTGTTTTTCAGCATTCTTTTCAGTATAAAGGATAACTGTACCGTTTACTGAAATCGGCTGATTTGATGATGGCACCTGTTCAACAACAGTTTCACCTGTACCGATAACTCTTACATTGAAGCCTGCATCTGTAAGTGTTTTCTGTGCTTTTTCAACCTTTTCACCTACAACGTTATCTGCATTTCTTTCTGCATTTGCAGATTCTTCCTCTGTATATTTAGGTTCAACATTAAGATAAACCATAACCTTCTGCATTACGTCTGCAGCAACAGGAGTTGCAACCTGGCTTGCATAAATCTGACCGACAGGCTTTCTTACCGCAATAAGCATAGCAACCTCAGGGTCGTCAGACGGTGCAAAGCAAGCGAAAGATGCAATATGAAATCCCGGCTCTTCAAGAATTTCAGACGTACCCGTTTTACCTGCAACACGATATCCTGCAATATAGGCATTTTTAGCAGTACCGTTTGTAACAACCTCTTCCATCATGGTTTTCAGAATGTTTGCAGTGTTTTCCGAAACAACCTGACGTTTTACAACAGGTTTTGTTTCAGAAACAATATTTCCGTCAGGGTCGAGTGTTTTTGAAACAATGTAGGGCTGCATTAATTTACCGCCGTTTGCAACTGCCGAAACAGCAGTGATAATCTGAATAGGTGTAATTGTGAAAGACTGTCCGAAAGAGCTTGATGCAAGACGTACCTTAACCTCTTTCATAGCCTGATTTGTATGGTAGTTACCTACTTCTTCACCGGGCAGGTCTATACCTGTTTTTTCTGTAAAGCCGAAAGCCTCAAAATATTTGAAGAACTTATCTGCACCCATATTAAGACCAAGCTGAATGAAGAACGGGTTACATGAGTTTGCGAAGGCTCTGAGGAAATTCTGTGTGCCGTGACCCTCAAGGTGAGCACAGTGGATTGTTCTGTCTTCAACCTGAATTGCACCGTTACAGAAATATGTTCTTGATAAATCCCATATATTTTCCTCAAGTGCAGCGGCTGCAGTTATAATTTTGAAAACTGAGCCCGGCTCATATGTATCGGAAATTGTTCTGTTTTTCCACTGATTGAACCAAGCCTCTGTTTCAGCCTCTTTCTGTTTCTTTTTATCAACAAGTTTTTCAATTTCTTCTCTTACTTCCTTACTTGTGATTTCGTAAGGAGTATTAAGGTTGTAGTCGGGCTTACTTGTCATAGCAAGGATTGCACCTGTTTTTACATCCATAATAATGCCGTATGCATGTTCGGCATGGGTATCCTTGATTGACTGGTCAAGACCTTCTTCAAGATAACGCTGGATGGTTTCGTCAAGTGTTGTTACGATGCTTGTTCCCTGAACAGCTTCAGTAACTGTTTCATATTCTGACGGCATTGAATCGCCCTGACCTGATACAGCTGTGATTTTCCTGCCGGGAGTACCTGTAAGAATGGAATTGTAAAGAAGCTCAAGTCCGCCTGTACCAACATCGTCTGTTCCCGTAAAGCCGAGAACAGTTGAAGCGAATGAATTATACGGATAATATCTCTTTACATCGTTTTCAACACCGATATAACGGGAATATTTCCTGTCAACCTTGTCGCCTGCTTCTGTTGAAACAGTTTCACATACCTGCTTCTGCAATTCAAGAATTTTATCACGTACATTTTTCTCAACGCGGTATTTTACAACCATATTTCCGTACTGGGAAAGTTCAGCCTTTGCTCTTACCTCTTCTTCATCCATATCGAGAATTTTTGAAAGCTTTTTAATAACAAGCTCACGTGCTGATTTACTTTCGCTGAGTCTGTTGGGATATATTACAATTTTCCACGCAGAGGCACTTTTGGCAAGTTCTTTACCGTTACGGTCATAAATTATGCCTCTTTCGGCAGATATTTCGGAATCGCGAAGCTGATTGTCTTCTGCTTTTGCACGATATTCTTCACCAAGTCCGAGCTGAACATATCCGAGATATAAAACACAAACACCAAATCCGAGAAGAAGTATAATCGCCAACACGAGCACTGCTCTTTTTACCATTGTATTTTCTTTCACCTGCGGTATCGACATATTTTTTCTCCTTTCTCAACTACTGAATGAATTTTTTCTGATAAAAATCTGATAGAATCAAACACTATAAATAACAATTAATGCGGCAAAGGAATTTCTATTTAAAAACGAATCGTTGCGTCTATAAATAGTTATTCCGTGCCGCTGACATTATGACTTATTCTTATTTAACTACTCCGTAATCTTCCTGTGCCAGGTCGAAGTATGTTACCTGATATCTGTCTCTTTGTATCATTCCTAATTTTTCAGCTGTTTCTCTTACTGAATCGAATGATACAACCGAGCTCTTTTTAAGATTAAGGATTACGTTCTGGCTTTGTGCAATATCAAGCTCTGCCTGAACTGATGCTATCTTGTGGTCGTAAGCATTTATTGAAGCACCGAGGTAAATGAATGAGCTTACAATCGCTGTGAGAATAAGTGCTACCGTTATAACCATAATCGCTGACATTGTGTTTCTCTTTTCAAGAATCTGTGCTCTTTCACGTCTTACCTCGCGGGTTTCTTCAACGAGATGAAGTCTTTGTGCAGGTTTTGCCTTTTTTTGCGGAACCGCCTTCGGCGCCGAGGTACCTTCGTCAAACATATTCACTTTGTAGTCATATCCGGCCATAAGGCTCATCCCCTCTTTTTATTCTCCCACACGTTCTATCGCACGGAGCTTCGCACTCCTTGAACGCGAATTTTCTTCAAGTTCTTTTTCACTCGGTTCTTTTACTTTAAAAACGAGTTTGCCTTTCGGCTCTTTTCCACAAACACATACCGGAAATTCCGGCGGACAAGTGCAACCTTTGCAAAAATCATTGAATCGCACTTTTACAATTCTGTCTTCAAGAGAATGGAAAGTTATTATCACCACTCTGCCTGAAAGCTTCAATGATGAAAACATATCATCAAGTGAATTTTTCAGTTCATCAAGCTCTGCGTTTACCTCAATTCTGATTGCCTGAAAAGTTTTACGGGCAGGATGTCCGCTTTTTCTTCTCACCGATGCGGGATACGATTCCTTGATGATTTCTGCAAGCTGGAGTGTTGTTTCAATCTCCTTTTCCTTGCGGTGCTTTTCTATATTATTAGCTATGGCTCTTGCAAATTTTTCTTCGCCATAGTTTGAAATTACTTTTGTTAATTCCCCTACTGAGTAGGTGTTTACAACATCCTTTGCTGACAGTCCTTCTTTACTCATCCTCATATCGAGAGGAGCATCAGTATGGAAGGAAAAGCCTCTTTCGTCTGTATCAAGCTGATAAGAAGAAACTCCCAGGTCAGCAAGTATTCCGTCCACCTTTTCTACACCGTTTTCTGCAAGAATTTCTTTTATTCTTGAGAATCGGCTGTTGACTATTGTCACCTTGTCGTTATCTTTAAAACGGTTTGTGAGCACCTGTATTGCATCAGGGTCACGGTCTATTGTGTAAAGATGGCCTGTTGTAAGCTTTTCGGCAATCATCGAAGAATGGCCTCCGCCACCGCCTGTGCAATCAACATATATTCCGTCAGGCTTTATGTCCAGCGCTTCAATTGCCTCTTTATAAAAAACAGGAAAATGTGAAAAATTAATATCTGAATTCATAGTTTTAGAACCTTACAAGATCAACATCAAAATCGAGTTCTTCTTCAGCTTCTTCGTTAAGTGCTCTCCAGGTATCTTCATCCCAGATTTCGATTTTTTTACCTGAGCCGAGAATTGCGATATTCTTTTCGATTCCCGCAAACTCTCTGAAGCTTTCTTTAAGACCTACACGGCTCTGATTATCCATATTGCCGTCGTCGATTCTTGCAAAGAACCATCTGTAGTATTTTCTGTTCTGCTCACTTGCAGGGAGAGCATCAAGCTCTTCTTTAATCTTTTTCCATTCTTCAAGGGGATAAAGTGTAAGACATTTATCTTTAGGCGGGGATTTCATAATGACAAAATTCTGTCCTAAATCTTCTCTGAACGCTGACGGTACGACCATTCTGTTCTTTGAATCAAGTGAATGATAGTAAGTACCCTTAAAGTCTGCCATTTTATTCCCCTCCTTTCAGAATTTTAACTGTTTCGTCCCACTCAAATGTGGAAAACTGTGTGGAAATGTGGAAAACTCCCACTTCGATACCCCTGTATCACTATTTCGCTCCACATTGCACCACTATTATACCCCAAACACCTATCAAAGTCAAGCATTTATTGTAAAAAAAATGTCTTTTTTCGAAATTTTCTCACACCTGAAAATCCTTGATTTTTCAAGGTTTTTCGGCACAAAACAGTAAAAAAAGAAAACCGCTTTTCCCATTAAGAGAAAAGCAGTTTTCACATTACAAAAAATATTAGGTTTTTAATAGGGCAACGGATTGGAATAACTACCGCGAATCATACCATTATGAGACATTCCCGGACCATTACGGGAAATTCCGTATTTATCCGATTCATTATAGTACTCATTTTCAGATACAGAAATACCGTCTATTTTGTACACTTATAAAAAACAGGTGTCATACGCCGAGCGTCAGCAAGGCACAAGACACCTGTTTTTACTTGAATATTTTACCAGAGAGAAGCTATTTTCTTAACGTGACGGAGAATCGCAGTATAGTCCATAACATTGACTTTTCCGTTTTCATCTACATCTGCGCAAAGAAGTTCATAGCCCTCAAGAGACTGTGTTTTCTTAACATGACGGAGAACCTTGGAATAGTCCATAACATTCAATTTACCGTTACCATCTATATCTCCGTAAAGGTGAATCTTATATTCAAGACCTGTAATTTCATCGTTTCCGACAACAAGGTCATATGTACGTACAACGTGGTTGAATTTGATAACTTCTACAGTATATGTACCGCTTGATACACTGCCGAAGGTGAATTCCTGAACACCGTCACCCATTACATCTACCCAATCAACAATCTCGCCATCCTGAAGAAGTGCAATAGATGTGATTTCAGTACCGTCTGAGCCTTCATAGGGAGCGAAGCTTTCAACTGTACCTGAAACTGCATAACCTGCAGGATTGATAACGATATCAAGATTTACATTCTGCTGACCGTTTACGGAGTTGAGAAGCTCTGCAAGGAAAATTGTTACAGTTTCAATTGTTTCAGCGCCTGTTTCACAAGCTTCAAGGTCTGCAACAAGATTTTCCACAGTTTCATTTTCATCGCAACCTGAAAGTTTAACAGTAACAAAATCTTCAAATGTCAATTTATGGTTACCGATTGCAAAGATTGTGCCTACAGGAAGGAAAATCTCTACCTGTGCGTCAGTTTCCTCAACTTCTTCATAAACATATTCAGGTCTGTCTAACGCTTTGCTGAACATATATAATTCGTCAGGATCTTCAAAAGTAAGCCTCTTATTTCCTGTCTGAATATATGCTGTGCCGGGAAGTTTGATAAAGTTTGTAATAAGCAAAAGCAACTCTTCATCGTCAGGCAATTTGTCGTTCTGTCTGATCTTTTCAGACCTGATATGAGACATCAACGCACCTAAAGCTTCGCCTGCATCTTCCGCATTATCAGGCGTTGCAGTTATTTCATAAAGGTCATTTTCTGTAGAAGTTGTTGAAATATCGTAATCGAATTCATAAACTGTT
>JAZQWT010000053.1:0-6463 GCA_045632485.1 Acutalibacteraceae bacterium | reverse complement strand
TCTTCGCGGGGTGCCTGATAAATTTTATAATTCACTACACTTCCTGTGAAATTAAGTGTTATTTTTCCGTTTGTTTCATCTCTCGTAAATGTACATAAATTCTTGTCATCAAGGCAGAAATAGCCGTCATATTCTATATGTGCTGTTTTACCGCTTTTATCTGTTACTGTCCATGAATATGTGCCGTTCTTTGTAAGTGCATAAAAACCGATGTTCTCTCCGTTTTCTATCTGCACACCTAAAATAGGAGCACGTTCAAAATGCTCTTCTACTGTTGCGGTTTCTTTTTCATTGTGATTTTCTTTTATGCCGGAGCATGAACATAATGCAAAGCACATTGACAACACAAGGATAAAACAAATTATCTTTTTCATAAAATACACGTCCTTATTCGAGATACATAGCTTTTAATTTTTCCTGCTTTTCCTTATCAAGCCCGAGACATTTTTCAGCATAGTTTTCAACAGTACCGTAAAGCTTTTCAATTTCGTCATACATTGCAAGAATAAAGTTCTTGTCGGTGCTTAAAAACACTTTTGCATATTCTGAAACTTTACTTCCTTTAGAAACGTACTTTGCAAGTGTTTCGTATTTTTTATTATACTCCTTGCCGAATTTCTGTGTTGCAAGATAATCTTTTATAATTGAAGACTGAGGCACACCGAGAATTGACAAAAGAATCATACACGCCGCACCTACTCTGTCTTTACCTGCGCTGCAATGGAAAAGAACCGAGCCTTCCTCATTTTCAAGAACTACCTCAAAAAAACGTTTGATGTTTCCGATTGAAAATTCGTTTGTTATAAGAGCACGATACATACTTTCCATATAAGCTGCGGGTGATTCATCCATTGTTTTTATTTTCTTCACAGCTGTATATACAATGTTCTTTTCTCTTGTTATACCTACTGTTGTTGTATCAATAAAAGGAATATGCTCAAACTCAACGCCATCAATTTCACGGTCCGGTTTATGCTCCTTTTCCAAATCAGTTCTCAGGTCTACTATTTTTCTCAGGTTATATTCATTTTTAAGAACATTAATATCTTCTTCTGAAATTTTTGAAAGCTCACCGCTTCTGATAAGTCGATGATGTTTTATACTTCTTCCGTCTTCTGTTTTTATTCCGCCAAGGTCACGTGTATTATTAAGACTTTTAAGCGGAATTCTTTTTATTATAAATCTTCTTTCTGCCATTTTAAGTCCTCTTAAATATTTTTGAAAATTGTAACACACTTATACATTTTTTTCAAGCGTTAAAGTATTAATCGTTCTGAAAATAGTTTAAGATTAATTAAGAAGCTTTTTCCGCATTTTAAGAAGTATCTTTTTTTCTTTTCTTGAAATCTGCACTTGTGATAAACTCAATACTTCTG
Organism: Acutalibacteraceae bacterium; assembly: GCA_045632485.1. Lineage (GTDB taxonomy): Bacteria > Bacillota > Clostridia > Oscillospirales > Acutalibacteraceae > SIG575. Next base: position 5,087 of record JAZQWT010000053.1, on the reverse strand, counting down.
CTGTTCTGGCTTGAGTTAATCCTTTATAATACCTGAGTTCAATTATTTTTCGTTCCTCTTCCTCCAACGCATCAAGTGTCTGACGAAGTGCCAGCATTTCAGAGATTTTTTCTTCAGGTGCTTCAACAGGTATGTCTAACTCTCTGCCACCGTTTTCATCATCACCTGTAAGTGACACCGCAGGCATAGATGCCGTAAGAAGTTCAGCCGTTTCGGCAAGGCTCAAATTTAATTTTTCTGCCAGTTGTCCCACTGTAGGCTCATAGCCTAATGACTCTGCAAGTTTTTCCTTTTCTTTTAACGTCAGCCTTATTTTTTCTTTCATCGCACGTGAAACCTTTACTGTACCGCCATCCCTGAAAATCCGTTTAATTTCACCGAGTATCACAGGGACTGCATACGTAGAAAAAGAAAAGCCTCTGTCTTCATCAAAGCCATCAGCAGCTTTGATAAGCCCTACACAACCTGCCTGAAACAAATCGTCATACTCGACGCCTCTGCCCCTGAATTTATTGGCACAAGAGTGTACAAGGCCTATGTTATTTTCAATCATACTGCTTCTTGAAATTTCACTTACCATTGTTAAAATCTTCCGTTAATTTTCTTTTCAAGCGTTACCGTAGTACCTTTTCCTACAGTTGAATTAACCTTCACCCTGTCTGTAAAGCTTTGCATAACTGCAAAACCAAGGCCTGCTCTTTCTCCGCCCATAGTTGTAAAGAGCGGTTGCATTGCCTCTTCTATATTCTCAATTCCGCAACCCTTATCTCTGATTTTTATTCTTATACGTGCATTTTCATAGATAAATACAGTTATGTAGATTTTGCCTTTAAGCTCCTTATATCCGTGTACAATTGAATTTGTAACAGCTTCACTTACTGCAGTTTTAATATCTCCCAGCTCTTCAATGGTAGGATCGAGCTGTGACACAAAGGCAGCAACCGCAACACGTGCAAAGCTCTCATTGACAGAACGGCTTTCAATTTCCAATTTCATTGTATTAATTGCTTTCATCTCAATTCTCCTTTATCGTAATTCTCCCGAGTTTTTCAATACCTGAAAGTTTGACTACCTTTGCCATATTCCGAGGAACATTTGTTACTTCCAGCTTACCTGAGCAGGATGTGATAAGCTTGTATCTGCCCATAATAAGGCCTATACCTGAACTGTCCATAAAAGTTACTCCCCCATAATCAAGACGAAGAATACAGGGCTTGTCCTTTAAAATCCTCTCATCAATAGCTTCCCTGATTGGTGTTGCTGTGTGGTGGTCGATTTCACCGTCAATATACGCTGTCAGAACATTATCAGAATATTCTAATACCACAAAATTACCTCCTTTTGAAAACAAAAAAATTCCTTACCATATTATGATAAGGAATTTGTGTTATATATTCTGCCGAAACTTGGCGGAAAATTATTTTATTTTTTAAGAGCAATAGCTTCTTTTGCTTTTTTTGCAATGTTTTCAGCATCAAGACCGTAAACTTTAAGAAGTTCAGTTGCAGGACCTGACTGACCGAATTCATCATAAACGCCATGTTTTACAACAGGTACAGGACAAGTTTCAGTAACAACTTCACTTACTGCTGAACCAAGACCGCCGATAACGCTGTGTTCTTCACTTGTTACGATACAACCTGTTTCTTTTGCTGCTTTTACAATAATATCTTTATCGATAGGTTTGATTGTATGGATATTAACAACAGCTGCGCTGATACCTTCTTTTTCAAGGTTTTCAGCAGCAACAATTGCTTCGTTTACCATAAGTCCTGTTGCAATAATTGTAACATCAGTACCTTCTCTGAGCTGAACGCCTTTGCCAAGTTCGAATTTATAATTTTCATCATAAATTCTGGGAGTTGCAAGTCTGCCGAAGCGGAGATAGAAAGGACCGTTGTTTTCTGCTGCTGCAAAAACTGCTGCTCTTGCTTCAACATCGTCAGCCGGGTTAATAATTGTCATACCAGGAATTGTTCTCATCAGAGCGATATCTTCACAGCACTGATGGCTTGCACCGTCTTCACCTACAGAAATACCTGCGTGGGTTGCGCCGATTTTAACATTAAGACCGGGATAACCGATTGTATTTCTCACCTGCTCGAAAGCTCTGCCTGCAGCAAACATTGCAAATGAACTTGCAAAAACTGTATAGCCTGTTGTTGCAAGACCGCCTGCAACACCAATCATATTGCTTTCAGCGATACCTGTATCAAAAAATCTTTCAGGGAAAGCTTTTTTGAACATACCTGTTTTTGTTGCTTCTGCAAGGTCGGCATCAAGAACAATAACTTTTTCATTAACTGCACCGAGTTCTGCTAAAGAAGCACCATATGCTTCTCTGGTAGCTTTTTTAATTACATCTGCCATATTCTTATGCCTCCAATTCCAAAAGTTCAGCATTAAGTTCATTCATTGCCTGCTCATATTCTTCAGCATTGGGAGCTTTACCGTGCCATGAACACTGGTCTTCCATAAAACTTACGCCTTTACCTTTTATTGATTTAGCAATAATTGCTGTGGGTTTGCCTTTGAATTCTTTTGCAGCGGCAAACGCAGCTTCTATTTCGTCAAATGAATGTGCACAGATTTCAATAACATTCCATCCGAAAGCCCTGAATTTTTCAGGAATCGGATAAGGTGAGTTAACCTGAGCCACTGTACCGTCAATCTGAAGATTGTTATTGTCAATAACAGCAACAAGGTTATCAAGACCTTTTGCACTTGCGTACATTGCAGCTTCCCAGACCTGACCTTCCTGAATTTCACCATCGCCTAAAACAGTGTAAACTCTGAAATCCTTGCCTGAAATTTTTGCACCAAGTGCCATACCTGCTGCAGTTGATATACCCTGACCGAGAGAGCCTGTACTCATATCAACACCGGGAGTTTTTCTCATACTGGGATGACCCTGAAGCATTGAACCTGTTTTTCTGAGTGTTTTGAGTTCTTCAACAGGGAAAAAACCTCTGTATGCAAGGCAAGCATATAATGCGGGTGCTGTATGACCTTTTGAGAGAACAAAACGGTCGCGGTTTTCATCAGCAGGGTTTTTAGGGTCAATTCTCATTTCGTTGAAATAGAGATAAGTCATAATATCTGCCACTGAAAGTGAACCGCCGGGATGTCCTGATTTAGCGTTGAATACGCCTTCAACAATACCCATCCTGACCTTACATGCTTTGATTTTGAGTTGTTTTTTTGTTACTGACTCCAAAATTAGCCACCTCCGTCAGTTTTTGCAAGTTTATCTAAAAATTTAGTAAAATATTCAGGTAACTCGCTCGTGATTTTTATTTTCTTACCGCTTGCAGGATGTCTGAAGCCGATAACTGCGGCATGAAGACATTGTCCTTCAAGCTCTTTTATAACCTTAGATGGTCCGTAAACATCGTCACCCGCAACGGGATGACCGATATATTTCATATGCACTCTTATCTGATGCGTTCTGCCTGTTTCCAGTATAAGTTTTATGTGCGTGAAATCTTTATATTCTTTGATTACTTCATAGTGAGTGACAGCATTTTTGGAATTTTTGTCTGTTACACACATCTGTAAACGATTGTTGGGATTCCGCCCGATAGGTGCATTTATCGTACCCTCTTGTTCTTTAAGATGCCCATAAACAACGGCCTGATACTCTCTGTCAAAAGAATGTGCTTTAATTTGTTCCGCCAGATTAAGATGAGCTAAATCATTCTTTGCCACAATAAGCAGTCCGCTTGTATTCTTATCTATTCTATGGACAATGCCGGGACGCATAACACCATTGATCCCTGATAAACTGTCACCGCAGTGGTGCATCAGAGCATTGACAAGTGTACCGTCAGGATTACCTGCTGCCGGATGAACAACCATACCTTTCGGTTTGTTAACAACGAGCAGACAATCATCCTCATAAAGCACGTCAAGGGGGATATTCTCTGCAACAACATCAAGTTTCACAGGTTCGGTCGATTTAACAACTACAACATCACCTGCATTCACTTTTGCGTTTTTGCCGACTGTTTTTGAATTAACAAGTATATCTGAATTTTCAATCAGTTTCTGAACATAAGAACGGGTAAGAGATTCACATTTAACAGATACAAGTTTATCTATTCTCTCTCCTGCTTCTTCCTCGTTCACACTGAAAATAAATGCATCAACCATTTTCTGAACCTTTCTTTTTATCAGCTGAGCCTTTATATGTGTCAATAATCAGATAAATAATAATCATTCCCGCACCTGCACATACCAGACAGTCTGCAAAATTAAATATCGCAAAATCCATAAAGAGAAGATTGATATAATCAATTACATATCCGCGGAAAAGTTCACTTCCGCGGAAAATTCTGTCTATAAGATTTCCGATTCCGCCGGCAAGTACAAGAATTGCACTTATTACGAGAAGTTTATCTTTAAGCTTACCGGAAAGAAGATACACAAAACCTGCAACGATTATAATCAGCGTAAAAACTGAAAGCCATTCTGTGTGATTTTCAAGCATACTGAATGCTGCACCTGTGTTTTCAGTATATTTCCATTCGATTATTCCGGGAATGAAATCTGCACTTCCGACAGGCATCAGACGTTCTTTCACAACCATTTTAATCAGCTGGTCAACAGCAACAAGAATTGCTATTGAAACAATTGACACAAGCTGTATCATTTATCTGAGCCCCCAATATAAATGTTTATCTTTTACCGAAGATGTTTTTGAGGAAGCTGAATCCTTCGTTATTATCTTCTTCATCGTCATAATTAAAAATATCTTTCGCATCTGCGATTTCTTCATCTGCTTCAACGTTTAAATCTTCTTTTACATCAAGATCGATATCATCAAAGAATCTGAAGCCTTCTTCTTTTTCTTCAACCTCTTCCTGCTGATTAAGGAAAAGATTTTCATCTTTTTCAATTTCAACAGCATCACTGTCAGAAAAAGCTATATCAAATTTCCTATTAGCAGATTTTGTTACAGGAATTCCTTCTGCATCTTCATCGAAGATATCAAAATCATCTGAATCGAGTTTCTCTGTCTTCTCTGTGATATCCTGCTCATTTTCGCGATTGATTTCTTCAAAATCTTCTGCAGTAAATCTGAAGCC
>JAZQWT010000052.1:0-4779 GCA_045632485.1 Acutalibacteraceae bacterium | reverse complement strand
ATGTAACAAAAATCGGTTGCAGAACGTATTGTTCAGCAACCGATTAAGCTTATTGAATTTAAAATCAGTCAAGAGCGATTTTGATTTCTTTGGCAACAGCCTTGGAATATGTACCGTCTTTTTTGCAGAACTCTTTATATTCTTCTGCCGCCTTTTCTCTGACCTTCATATCAAGCTCGTTTGAATACATAGTGAATCTTGCTTTACTCTTTTCGTCGTTACAGAATTTTTTATAGTAGTAAACCATTTCCGTTTCGTATGAGCCGTCTTCTTTAAGTGTAATGTAACGCAAACCTCTTGTATCAAAGTCACCGTAATAACCGAAACCTGATGTAGGTGCACAGGCAAGGTCGATGCCTTTATAAGGTACACAATAAGTATTTATATGGTCATGGCCGTAGAACATTGCCACAACGTCGCCCTGCTTCTGCATTACGTCAAACTGCTTGCCCTCATCTTTGGGGTCGGGGCAAACGCCTTCATGGCAGAACCCGTTAAGATTATCTCCGGCTTCTTTCACTGCTTCCAGAGCCTGTAAAGGCGGATGATGCTGGAACACCATTGAGGGTACGGGTTTGCCGTCGTTTTTCTCTTTGAGTTCATCTGATGTTTTAATATACCAATTCAGTTTATCATCAAGCACACCATCGTTAGAGTCAAAACACCAGAGGTTGAATGCAACTTTTTTACCGTCCGAAGACATAACAGGTAAATTGAAGTTACAGCATCCGTCAAGACTTTCATCACCGGCTTCAGAAACGCATACTGAATATTTATTGAAAATTTCAAACTGTTCACGTCTTGAAAGCTTACCGTCCAGGTCGTGATTGCCGAAAACAATAGCAACGGGGATACCGAGCTTTTCAAAATATTTCATAAAGCTGTCATATGTCTGACGGATAAAATATCTGCCCATAAACTTAAAGAATTCCTTACCTGTTGTGGAATATTTGTTATCACCTGTAATCATAATCAGGTCAGGTTTGTATTCTTCAACACATTTGAGAACGTATTCCATTGTAAGATATTTCTGCACAGGACCGTCCTGAAAATCGGATACCTGAAGAATTTTGAATGTTCCGTTTTTGCTGAATTTAAGATTTGCTTTGCTCATTATTTCATCTCCTGAATCGTTATGAAGTAATGTTATCACATCGTTTTTTTCTTGTCAATATTTGACTTTTAAAACCGCGTATGATAACATTATTGTGTATTATTTTTGAAAGAAGAATTGATATGAAAATTTCTGAAATTTTATCAAAAAACACTGCGACACTTTCTTTTGAAGTTTTTCCGCCTAAAACAAGCGACAGCTACAAAAGCGTTGAAACTGCAACAGCAGAAATTGCAAAGCTGAAGCCTGATTTTATGAGTGTTACTTATGGTGCAGGCGGTGGCACAAGCGAATATACAGCAAGCATTGCATCAAATATACAGAGGACAGAAAATGTACCTACTCTTGCACATCTTACCTGCGTTTCTTCAAAGAAAGAAAAGGTACATAAACAGTTAAAGCTCCTTGAAGAATACGGCATTGAAAATATTATGGCTCTTCGGGGTGACAGAACTGACTGCGACTGCGAAGATTACCATTATGCATCAGAACTGATTTCTGATATTAAAAATCTTTGCGGTGATAAATTCTGCATAGGCGGTGCCTGCTACCCTGAATGTCACCCTGAAAGCAGAAATCTTGATGAAGATATTATGCATCTCAGAGAAAAGGTTGATGCAGGATGTGAATTCCTGACAACTCAGATGTTTTTTGATAATAATATTCTTTACAAATATATTTTCAAACTCCGCGAAGCAGGTGTAACTGTTCCTGTTGTTGCAGGAATTATGCCTGTTACAAACGCAAATCAGATTACAAGAATCTGTGCACTTTCAGGCACTTATCTTCCGTCAAAATTCAAAAATATTGTTGACAAATTCGGCTCTGACCCTGATTCAATGAAACAAGCAGGTATTGCTTATGCTACAGAGCAGATTGTTGACCTTATTGCAAACGGAGTAAAACATATTCACGTTTATTCAATGAATAAGCCTGACATTGCAGAAAAAATACAGTATAATCTTTCAGATATTATAGGTAAGTGATTCAGATGAACATTAAAGAAAAAATCGCAAATCAGGTAGTTGTTTTTGACGGTGCTCTGGGAACGGAACTTCAAAAAAGAGGTCTGAAACCCGGTGAACATCCTGAAGAATGGAACATAACTCACAGCGAAGTTATAACTGATATTCACAGAAGTTATATCAACGCAGGTGCAGATGTAATCAACGCCAATACTTTCGGTGTAAACAGACTTAATTTTCCTGAAAGAACAGAGGAAATTATTTCTGCTGCTTTTATAAATGCAAAAAAAGCAGTCAGAGAATCAGGCAAAGAATGTGCCGTTGCACTTGACATCGGCTCTCTCGGAAAGCTTCTGAAGCCTGCAGGTGAAATTGAATTTGAAGAAGCGGTTGAAATTTTCAAAGAGATTGTTCTTCTCGGTGTAAAAAACGGAGCAGACCTGATTCTTATTGAAACAATGACCGATTCTCTTGAAACAAAAGCCGCAGTACTTGCAGCAAAAGAAAATTCAGATTTACCTGTATTTGTTTCAAACGCTTATGACGCATCACAAAGGCTTTTAAGCGGTGCTGATGCAAAAACAATGGTTGCAATTCTTGAAGGACTGGGAGTTGATGCAATAGGTATCAACTGCAGTTTAGGTCCTGTGCAGATGAAGCCTATAGTAGAAGAATTACTGAAATATTCTTCTACACCTGTTTTTGTCTGTCCTAACGCAGGTCTTCCCCGCGAAGAAAACGGTAAAACTGTTTTTGATGTAACAGCAGATGAATTTGCAGAAATTCAGAAAGATTTTGTAAAAGCAGGTGTCCGCGGTATCGGTGGTTGTTGCGGTACAACACCTGAATTTATAAAAAAGCTTTCACTTCTTAAAAATGAAATTACTCCCCTGCCTTTGGAAGAAAAAAATTATACGGTTGTAACTTCTTATGCAAAAAGTGTTTATTTCGGTGAAAGACCTGTGCTTATCGGTGAGAGAATCAATCCCACAGGTAAATCTAAATTTAAACAGGCTCTGAGAGAAAATAACATTTCATATATTCTTGGCGAAGCAACCGGTCAGAAAGATAAAAAAGTCCATATTCTTGATGTGAATGTAGGACTGCCTGAAATTGACGAAACTGAAATGATGTGTAATTCTGTCAAGGCTATTCAGGCTGTTGTTGATTTACCGTTGCAGATTGACACTTCTGATTTTGATGCAATGGAAAAGGCTATGCGCCTTTATAACGGTAAACCTATGATTAACTCTGTCAACGGTAAAGCGGAGGTTATGGAAAAGGTTTTCCCCCTTGTAAAAAAATATGGCGGTGTTGTGGTAGGTCTGACACTTGACGAAAACGGAATACCCGAAACTGCTGACGGAAGAATTGAAATTGCAAAAAGAATTTACAATACAGCTGAAAAATACGGAATCAACAAAAAGGATATCGTAATTGACCCTCTGGCACTTACAATTTCTTCCGATAAAAATTCGGCAAAAACCACTCTTGAAGCAGTAAGAAAAATCAAGGAAGAATTAAACGGGAATACAATTCTCGGTGTTTCAAACATTTCTTTTGGTCTGCCTGAAAGAGATAATATCAATTCCGCTTTCTTTACAATGGCTATGCAGAAAGGTCTGTCAAGTGCAATTATAAATCCTTATTCTGACAAAATGATGCAAAGCTACTACAGCTACCTTGCTCTCGCAAACTGTGAAAACGGATGCGATGATTATATTGACTTCGCTTCAGCAAATAAGCAGGAAACAAAAGTAAATGTTCAGGAAATCACAGACCTGAAAACCGCTATTGAAAAAGGTCTTGAAGAAAAAGCAACTACCCTTGCAGAAGAGCTTATAAAAACTACTGATTCACTTGAAATTATAAACGAATTTATTGTCCCTGCACTTGACAATGTGGGAGACGGATTCGAAAAGAAAACTGTTTTTCTGCCCCAGCTTCTTATGAGCGCAAACGCGGCAAAAGCAGCATTTGATGTTATCAAGAAAAACATGACAGGTGAAAAACAGAAATCAAAAGGTAAAGTAATACTCGCAACCGTAAAAGGCGACATCCACGATATCGGTAAAAATATTGTAAAAGTCCTTCTTGAAAATTACAGCTTTGAGGTTATCGATTTAGGCAAGGATGTGCCACCTGAAACAATAGTTGAAACCGCAAAAAATAAAAATGTAAAATTAGTAGGCTTAAGTGCTTTGATGACTACTACTGTGCCTGCTATGAAAGAAACAATTACACTTCTCAGGAAGGTTTTACCTGAGTGTAAAACAATTGTAGGCGGTGCAGTGCTTACCGAAGAATATGCTTTTTCAATCGGTGCTGACAAATATGCAAAAGATGCAATGGAAACTGTCAGATATGCCGAAACAGTTGATTTATAAACAAAAACTCCGCAGGTGGTCCTGCGGAGTTTTTATATTTACTTTAATTGTTATCAGACAGAAATTTTTATCAGAATTTTCCGCCGCCACCGCCTGAGCGACTGCCGCCACCTGAACGTCCGCCTGAAGAATTATTCTTCGGTTTTGCAGTTTTTGTAACGTGGCGGTGAGTGAAAACATCGAGACGTTGTGTAACATTCATACTTCCCTGTTTCACATAATCTGATGCCTCGTTTTTGATAACTGCGGTATTCATTTTACTTTTCATAATTGCAGTTACAACAAATGCAACAACAAGAGCTAATACAATTAC
>JAZQWT010000051.1:0-8007 GCA_045632485.1 Acutalibacteraceae bacterium | reverse complement strand
CCTGATGCAGAATCTTTGGCTGATTCTTTTTCTCCGTCAAAATAGGGAGATAATTCTTCTGTTTTCCACTTGTCGAAATAATCGGTATGAGTATACCAGTTTGCCGGTGTGTTTGTTACAACTATTTTCAGCTTGTTTTCTTCTTTCAGCACTCCTGCAGGTATTTTAAATCTGTAAGGAGGCATCAGGATTGTGCCTGAAAACTTGTCGTTGAGATATACAGAAGCTGTAAAATGCACATCACCGAGGTGGATTTCGGCTTCCCGACCTGCTTTTTCAGGGGAGAGTGTAAATGTTGTTTCATAAACACCGCTGCCTGAGTAAGCACTGCCGATTAAATAAGACCAATCACCTAATGTTACGGGGAGTGCTTTTTCAGAATGTTTTATATTTTCAAAACCGTTTTCATTACAGATGAGTTCAGTATCTTTTCTGAATAAAAAAGCATTCTGAATTTCAGTTTTTGTTTTGTATTCCTTTTTCTTTTCAGCGTCAAATTGTTCGTCTGTAAGTAAAATTACAGCCGTTTCACCTATAGCAAAAGAAAGATTAATAACACCGTTTTCAGTTTGTAATTGCTGTAATTTACCGTTTTCCAAATCAAGCAGATAACCTTTTGATGAAGGTAAGTGAATACTGTAATCCGCCTTTTCTCCCGATTCTCTGAAAAGCACGAAAATTTCAGCGTTATCGGTTTTTCGGTGCATAGCCCTCAATCCGTTACCGTCAACCTGAATTGCAGGTGTGAGATTTGTAATTTCATAAGAAACTCTGCCACCGCATCTGATAAAGTGATTCAATGCTTTCCGAGTAGCATCAGGAATATATGCATCTTTCGGAATGATAATGTGTTTGTAGCTTGCTCTGCCGATGTGCATAAAGCCTTCGTCGGTTATTTCTGCAACCTGAATAACATCATCGTCAACAATGTCAAAATCGACCATTTTATCTTCAAGCATTCTGCCGAGAGTATCGAATTCTTCTGATAAAAGTTCAGATTTAAGACCGCCCTGAAAATCAGAAACGGGATAATAAAGTCCTGTTTCGCATACACGTTCTCCTACAGAAGATACATAAGATAATCGCTCCGCATAGCAATTGAACTGTCCGAGATGACGGTAATAAATCTGATTCTCTGTAAAAATCGGCAGTTCCTGTGCAAGAAGCTGACCTTTTCTGCCAAGGGGGAAATTAAAGGGATTGAATATGTTTATTCCGCGTACAGCCTGATAGCCTACGGTGTATCGCATTATATCGTAAGTAAGTCCCGGTCCTGCCACACCGAAGATTTCACTCATTGCAAGCTTTGTACCGTTCTGTGCAGCAGCAGATGAAGCATATCTGGGGAAAAAGCCGTTATAAGCGTTCATGTCATTTTTATTTGTGATTTTATTTTCAGGGTAAAGCTGACGCCATATAACGTCAATTCCGGGAATGTCAAAGCATCTCATGGCACGCATCAGATTAAAGTTTCCGCCACCGTTCATACAACCGTGAGGGCTGTGGTCTTTATCAAGATGTCCCGTGAAAGCAATACCGTTTTCATTTGCCCATTTTTTACAGGGCAGAAGAAAATTTTCGCAGAACATACGGCTCAATAAATCGTACCAACGGTGTAATACGTAAACATTTTCTTCCGTTACCGTTGTTCTTTTTGCAATCAACGGAAGATAGGGTAGTATTGACTCACCGTATATTTTTTCATATTTCTCCGCCGTTTCTTCATTGAAAGGCATTAACGGTGCTTTCGGTTCATCTGTAAATACGGCTTTAACAGTGTCGGAAAATTCATTTTTCAAAGCGTCTGCATATTTTCGGTGAGTGATTTCAATGAAATATTCGGTTGCTTCTTTGTTAAGTAAATCAGGATAATTGCCGTTTTCTTTTTCGCTGATATATTCGGATACAACAGCATCTTCGGGGAATATGTAACCGTCTTCAATGATTTTTTTCTCGTTCAGAAAAGCAGCAAGAACATCAGATGAAGATTTTTTATAAACATCTCCTGCCGAAAATGAGCGTTCGTAAAATTTCAGCACCTGACGTGCAAATTCGGGGTGGTCTTTCATAACCTTTCCGCAAGCACTGCCTGAGGGCCAACCGCCTTCATCGTAAATCCAACAATTCATACCAAGTGCTTTACCTCTCTTAACGGCATAAGCACAAAGCTCAGAATATTCTTCGGAGAGATAGTCAGGTTTAAGCTTTGTAGGCATACTGTCAGGACGGAAATTTTCAGGCTCAGGAAGAATATAAAATGCACGTATGCCCAGCTTCTGCATTTCCGTAAGCTGAGCATCTATAATTTCCTGAGTGCAGATGTCATTCCACACCCAGATATATACAGGTGAAAACGAAGCATCAGGGGAGATGAAATTATTTAAACTGAAATTATCGTTATTTTTCATTGTCGGGCACCTTTTGAATTTACACATTTTTATCGTATCTGCCTTGCTTTTTCAGTTTTTTAATAAAGAACTTAAGAGCGATAACCATTGCCACATACAGCACTGCAAGCAGGACAGGATATACTTTTATTCCGAATACTCCGCTTATAAGACTTACCATAGGGGGTGCCAGCATAACACCGATGTAAGCAAATGCAATCTGTGAGCCCATAATTGATTGTGATACTTCTTTGCCGAAATTGTGGGGTGTCAGGTGTATCATATTGGGATAGATTGAACCGTTACCGAGACCTATAAGGAATAAACCGACAACACTTACTGCACCGTGCAAGGGAAGAAGCATAATTATAATGGCAGGAGCAAGAATAGCAGTGCCTATGCCGATACGCTTCCATGTGCTGATTTTATCAGCAAGCAAGCCTGAAACAAAACGTCCGATTGACATACCCACATAATAAATTGTCAGAGCAAGTGCACCGTATTTTATCTCGAAACCTTTTTGTTCAACAAGATATGTACTTCCCCACACTCCGCAGGCGTATTCAATTGCATTTGTAACAAGCATAATAAGCCAGACCAGACGGATTTCTGATTTTTCAGCCATCTGCAAAAGAGTGAGGTTTACACCTTTTTCATCTTCCGCTTCTTCGGCTGAAGAAGATTTTTTCCATAAAGGTATAGACACAATCAGCAATACCGCAATACCTAACTGCACATAAAAAGCATAGCGGTATCCGCCACGCCAGCCTACGTTATTGAATGCGTGTGACATAAGGTAAGGGCTGAGAGAAACACCGACACCGTAAAAGCAGTGAAGGAAATTCATATGACTTGCCTTGCAGTGCAGAGCAACATAGTTATTAAGCCCTGAATCTATAGCACCTGCACCAAGCCCGAGAACAACAGCCAGCGGAATCATAAACCAGAAAGACTCAGCTGCAGAGTAGCCGAATAAAGCCAGTGCAGTCATAGCTGTGCTGAAAGCCGTAACCTTTGCCGTTCCGAGTTTGTTGAGAATTCTTGCACTGAACATACTTGATAAAACAGTGCAGCCTGAAATGAGAAACGTGAGAACACTTACTGCCTCAACGGGAATATCAAGCTCTGTATGAATAGCAGGCCAGGCAGAGCCGATAAGTGAATCAGGAACTCCCAGACCTATAAATGCAATATAAATTACAACAAGAAGTATAGTTGCCACAATTAAATTCCTCCATAAAAAATGCCGAATAATTTTAATGATATATTATCACACTAAAGAAAAAATGTCCATAAAATCAGTTCACATTTTAAATAAATACTGCCCGTCAAAAATGTTTTCAGAAACGGAAGTTTTCCCTGATATTATTGGATATCTGTGTTTTTTGCGATATTTGTTGTATATTTAAAGAAAACAACTAAAATACGAAAATCTGTTGAAAAAAATGTTCAGATGTGTTATCATTTAATGGGTATTTATATTTACATATAGAAAAATAAAGAAGATGATTTAGTGACAGATAAAGAACTGAAAAAGCTCAGTCGTCTTGAGCTTCTTGAACTTCTTCTGGCTGAAACCCGTGAAAACGAAAGACTCAGAACAGAACTTGAAAAAATTAAACAGGAAAACACCATAAAAAAAAGCGCACAGCACCTGAACGCAACATCAGAGAATCTGGGTGCGGCATTGCAACAGGTGTCTTCAATTATAAATAGCCTTGACAAAGTTTCTGTTGTTAAGGAAGAGGCAAAAAAAGACTCATCTCCCGTTGAAATTGTTAAAGGCAATGAAGTTCAAATAGATGAAGTTCAAATAGATGAAGTTCAGATTGACGAAGTACAAACCGATGAAGTTCAGATTGACGAAGTACAAATTGACGAAGTGCAAATCGATGAAGTGCAAATCGACGAAGTGCAAATCGACGAAGTTCAAATCGACGAAGTTCAAATCGACGAAGTACAACTTGATGAAGCACAAATCGATGAAGTTCAAATCGATGAAGTTCAAATCGATGAAACTCAGAGTGATGAAGCAGAGATTGACAGAGCAGAAGAAATTCAGAAGGAACAAGCCGTTTCTGAAGCAAAAGAAGAAGTAACTGACGTTGAAGATAAAAACGATTTATTTTTTGGCGAAGTTAATACAACGTTAGGACATAAAGATATTTCAAAGCGACTTGATGAAGCCTTGAATTTAATTTCTTTAAGGATAAAAGAGATGGACAGATTGGCAGGCATTGTTAATATGAACAAAGATGGCTTGTCGCATTATGATGATTAACAATTTTATTATATACTCTAGGGAGGAGTTAACCGTAAATGGCATTCAAAAAAAGGGTTGACTATACAAACTTTCCTACCTCAGAGCAGATTGAAACAGCAATTTTAAAAACGAAGTACAGTCAGAAATATAAAAAGGTTTTGAAAAGCACACTGTCTTCACTTATTGTTGTGGCGGCGATTGCTGTGCTTATCGCGACACTTATGCTACCGGTTCTGCAGATTCAGGGAAGCAGTATGGAACCAACGTTGAATGACGAGGAAATCGTTATTCTTATTAAAACATCAAAGCTGAAAAGAGGGCAGTTGTGCTGCTTCTCCTATCAGAATAAATATCTTATTAAACGCATAATCGGTATACCGGGCGATAAAATCAACATAACCGAGGAAGGCTTTGTTTATGTTAACGATACGCGTTTGGATGAACCGTATATTCTGGATCGTGCGTTGGGTGAGTGTGATGTCACTTTCCCGTTATATGTGACGGATAATCACTATTTTATCCTTGGCGACCACCGTTCTACATCAATCGACAGCAGAAGTTCTGCAGTAGGACTTGTAGATACTGATCAGGTCGTAGGCAAAATATTCTTCAGAATCTGGCCTTTTGAAGATATGGGCAATATAGATCACTATGTAAATCAGGATAATCAGACAAAGCAAACCGAGTGATCTGAAAAAATAAATCGAAAGGGGGATCAATGTGGCAAGTATAAATAAAGAATTTCTGAAAGACCATAAGATATTCAGAGTGCGTAACAAACAAATTATTGCTATATTCCCCCTGATTGCAGTTTTAGTGGCGATTGTTATTTTCTGGTGTCTGAAACTCATAGGTATTACTGTTACAAGTGATGCCCTGTGCGGTATTGAAGAGCATTCACACACAATCAGCTGTTACACTGACGATGAGCTTACCTGTAATAAACCGGAACACCGTCATTCTTCAGATTGTTTTCCTGAACAGGGTATTGATGTTGAAACATCATACGATTGGAAGAAGACTTTTGAGAACGTGTCAATTACCAATAACATTACAGAAAATCTTGTTTCTATAGCAAACACACAGGTAGGTTATAAGGAAAGCTCAAAGAACTATGAATATAACGCATTAGCAGAAAAGCATAGTTATACACGTTACGGAGAATGGTACGGAAGTCCTTACGGAGAATGGAACACCTTGTTTGTTTCTTTCTGTTTGAACTATGCGAACATAAGTGATTCAGACTCTCTTATAAATTCTTCAGCAGAAAGTATGCGTCATGCATGGGAGAAAAAGAATCTCTATTTTTCAGCAGAAAAACGAATCAGTGAACGAGGCGATATTGTCTTTTTCGATACAAATTCGGACGGTAAGGCAGACCGTACAGGTGTTGTTGCATGTGGTGGAAAAGATTTTCTTATCGTAATTGAGGGTAATGTTGAGGGTGAAGTAAAGCCTGTTTTCTATCAGAAATTTGATACTGTTCTCGGTTACGGTAAAACAGGAGGACTTTACCCTGCAAATAATATTGTGAATGCTGACAAGGAACAGTCAGGCGGAGAATCTATAATAACCGCAGATGTTTCAGGGCGTGTTAACCGATATATACCCGGTACTGCACAACAGCCTGCAAAGTTCAGAATGACGAGAGTGACAAGCGTATATGACAGTGAGCCTCTTATTATGATGGCTGCAGATGACCACGGAATTACATATACTTCTCACCTTGAAGACGAAGTGGTAGGTGTTGTTTTCAAAGAACAGTCAGGTGCTGAACTTAATAACGGTTCTACAGTTTATATCGGAGAAGTTTATCAGATTTCTCTTGAATTCAGCGAAATCAACACAGGTAGTGAGTGGGTACAGTTCAGACACAATGAGGACGGATATCTTACATATCAGCTGCCTGAAAATATTCATTGTGAACCATTTGATGACTGGCACACGATTTCAGCAAAAACAGAAAACGGAACTATCACCGATGTCGGCGAATATTTTATGGACGAAACAGGCTTGCTGAGAGTTAAGTTCTATGAAGATAATGAAGGTGTGAACTTCGTTGAAAAGTATTCAAATGTCGACTTTACTATTGACTTTAATGCCACTGTGGCTGCAACACAGTCAGGCAGTTCAACAGAGATTAAGTTCAATGATAAAATAGATATCAACCTTAATGTTGACGGCAATGCAACAATGAAATCAACTAAAACTCACGGTGAGTATGACCCTGACAATCATACAATGGAGTATTTTATCAGGATTGAAGCTACTCACGGAGTTGTGAAAGACCTTGTTGTTGACGACCAGATATGGAATACTCACCACACACTGCTTGATACGGTGGTGGTAACAGACCTTAACGGTAATCCTATTACTCCTCAGCCCACTGTTTCTGCTAACCCAGGAACAGCAGGCGGTAAAGCAGGTTCGCTGATATCAGGTTTCCCTGATATGCCGGCAGGAGAAGGCTTTATTATCAGGTATAAAACACAGATTGATGACTCGGCGATGGCAAACGATAAGGTTTCCCTCTGGAACGGTGCTTATTCGTCAGGTAAAAACTCTCTCGGTCAGGACGTTACAACCGGTGCTGAAGACTGGTTGGAGGTCGAGCTTGAAAAAATACAGAAGACCGGTAAACAAACTGTTGTTGAAGATAAAAACGGTGATGATGTTTCCGTTATTGAGTGGCAGGTTGAAATCAGAAAAGATAACCATAACCTGCAGGGTACAGTTGTTATAGATACTCTGGGTGAAGGACTTTCTTATTTCAAAGATAAGGATATTCTTGTTAAGCACTATGATCAATGGGGCAACAGACTTCCCGATTTTTATATCAGTTGGGACGATGTTACTGTAAACGGTAACTCGATGAGTTTCCCCCTTCCTGATGGTTACGCCTTCAATATATCTTACTATACAACCTTTGATATGCCTGATGAGGGTGAAACCAAAAACTACACCAACAGTGTAAGAGCAACAATCAACGGCAGGGAAGAGCAGGCAGGCGGTTCTGCAAACGTTGTAGGCTTCGTTCCTCACGTAACAAAAAGTGCAAGCGGCAACGACGGTGAATTTGTCTACTTCACAATTGAAACTGATGTTCCTGCAACTATAAAGGATATGGGTAACTTCCATTTTACAGACCTTGCTGCTTTCTGGAGTTATCCCAACGATGTGGGTTATCTGTATGTTGAAAACTCACCACAGGATATGGTTATAAAAGCAACAACCGAAAGTGGACGTACCATTACTTTTACCCCTTATAAACCGGGTGAGCCTGTGGAAAACACATACATTCTTGTTTCACCTGCTGAAGGTAAACAGATGCACAGCTTCACTGTTTATTTCAACACC
>JAZQWT010000050.1:0-28525 GCA_045632485.1 Acutalibacteraceae bacterium | reverse complement strand
CCCATACAATGGTTAAGCTTGTGAGCACCTGTGTGGTTAAGGTCTTCACGTTTAAGATAAATCTGGCAGTTGCCGAAAAGTGAAGACAGTCTTTCGCAATGGTAAACGGGAGTGGGTCTGCCCTGGAATTCTTTTCTGATTCTGCGAAGCTCGTTGATAAACTGTGCAGAATGGCAGATAGCCTGATAGGAGCTTGTGATTTCTTTGAAAGCGGGTACAAGCTCAGGGTCTAAAAAAGCACCGCCGTATTCACCGAAGTAGCCGTTTTCATCAGGCATTTCTTTTAAGTAATTATCAAAATCTCTGTATTTGTTCATAATAAAATCTCCTATAAAAATAAATTGAATTGTGTTTTATTTTACTTTGAAAGTCGCCATCGTTTTGATAAAATACACATTTTTATCACCTTATAAAAAATAAAAATTCCGCCCCCATAGGGACAGAAAGGAAACTTCTGTTATGCCACCCAAGTGGAGTTTCACGTACCATCATACGCTCCCGTGGTAACGGTCGGTTGCCGTCAACGCCTACTTTAAAATTTTCGGGTTGCCCTCAAAAGTCCATTCACCGCCGAATCATTATGGTTTTACACCGGCCAACCACTCTCTCTGAAATCCGCGACGGATACTACTCTTTCTCAAAGGTTTCTTCTTTTTTATGATTTTATCACACAGGCTCAATAAAGTCAATATTATGATTGAAAAATTCTTTCAGGTTTAGTATAATAAACTATTGAAAGAAGGTTTGTGTATGAAAATCCTTGCATTTGGTGAAATTCTTTTTGATGTTGATGTTAAGAAAAACGAGAAAAAGCTGGGCGGTGCGCCAATGAATTTCTGTTCGCATCTTTCTAAATTAGGTGCAGAGGGCTTTATTTTAAGCTCAGTAGGTAAAGATGAACTTGGTGATGAAGCGCTGGAAGCTGCTGAAAACTTTAACGTCAATAAAAAATACATTATTTTAAACGATAAATCAACAGGTGTCTGCAACGTTACGTATAACGGCAGTGAGCCTGACTATGATTTAAGCAGAATCGGTGCATATGACAATATATGCGTAACGGACGGTATGCTTGAAGAAATGAAAAAAGAAAATTTCGATATTTTATACTTCGGCACTCTTGCACAGAGGAGTAAGGAATCAAAGGATTCGCTTCTTAAAGTGATGGAAAACGTGTCTTTCAGAAAAGTTTTCTGTGATATGAATTTAAGACAGCATTATTATTCTGATAAGGTTCTGTCTTTCAGCCTTGAGAAAACCGATATTCTCAAAATTAACCGTGATGAATTTGAGTTTTTAAAAGAAAATGGCTTCTGCGATTCTGTGAAAAATCTCTGCGAAAAATACGATATCGAAAAAGTTATTCTTACTCTGGATAAAGACGGTGCAGAGCTTTACGATTTAAACGAAGACAAAACTTATTATTCTGACGGTGTAAAAACACAAGAGGTTTCGTCTGTGGGAGCAGGGGACAGTATGTGCGCATGCTTCCTTTATAACTACCTTAAGGGAGAAGAACTACAGACCTGCCTTGACAGAGCAAATATAATGGGTGCTTTTGTTGTTTCTAAAAAAGACGCAATACCTGATTATACGGAAGAAATAATAAGTAAAGTAAAATAAAAAGACCGCCTGATACACGTAGATGTGCGTCAGGCGGATATTTTTTATCAGATGAAGAATAAAGCACCGAGACCTATGAGTGAGAAGAAAGAGAGAATTGAAAGCAGGAATGAAATAATGTTGGTTGCGATTATGAATCCTGCACCTACTTTGATAGGCATTGTGTTTTCTGCTTCGTTGATGTTCTGCCAATTAAGGTATACATCTTTACCTTTCTCGTAGTATTCATCAGTACCGAGGTTGTCACGGCTGTCAGCTTTTGTGAATCCGCAGTCTTTAAGACCTTGTGTGAAAAGCTTTCTCATTTCTTTATCCTTGAATGTGATTCTTGAGGACATTTTCAACTCATCGGCAGGCTCTTCAATACGGAGGTGTCCGTCCTTGAAGCCTGTGCACCACCAATAATCATCGTAAGGTCTTGTGAATTCTCTTTCGTATTCACCGCGAAGATTTTCGTGATAAAGAGTCATACTCATTTTGAGCCAGTCTTCTTCAGCGGGACAACTGTAAAAAGTGAAAAGATTATCTTTTTTATCTGTGTGTGGCTTGTTGTAAACACCGATTTCACTTCCGTAGAATACAAGTCCGTACTGGCCTTTCCAGAGCTGAATCATCCAGTCCTTGCCTTCGTATTCGAAGAAAACGCGGACATAGTCATATTCAAGAAGAATATACGGTGCGGCAATGTCGTAAAGCTTACCATAGCCGAAATTGTACTGCCATGCTTCTTTGTCGTTGGTGTAGTAATAGTCGTCCTCGTAGCTGTACTGATAGCTTAAAACCTGATATCTTTCAAGCAAATCTTTAACGAGGTTACTTTTTGTAACAACCTTAAGAGCGTATTTGCCTGTGTAAGTTTTACCTCCGATAACGCCTGATGCAGTAATTGTAACCTTACCTGCTTTAACGCCTGTTACATAACCGTTTTTGTTGACCTTTGCAACCTTTTCGTCAGAAGATGTCCAGGTGATTTCGGGTAATTCATCAGTGCCGTTTATAACTGCGATAAGACGGATTCTTTTACGTACCGTAACGGTAAGATGCTCGCTTGCAATCTGGATGCTGATACCGTCGTCGCTTTTTCTTGTTGACAATCTTGCAGATGTTTCGTTTTCAACAAGCTGAACAGTTGTTTCCGGCTGTCCTGTGATTTTTTCTGCCATAGCAGCAGTAGCAGCAAAAACTGTTGTGCTTATAATAAACAGAACAAAGAAAAAGGAAATGAATTTTACGGTAAACTTTTTCACTTTGACAAAACCCCTTTTTAATGTTATAGCATATTCTACCAAATATTATATTTAAAATCAAGCGGAATAATTACAGTCAGGATTTCATAGCCTTGCAACGCTCAATAGCATCATCGAGTATTGCCAATGATTCTTCGGGTGTATAGCAGACACCTGAAACCGTGAAGTATCTTGCAAACTGCAGGAATTGGTCAATAGTTTTTGATTCATCGATACAACAATTGATGTTACCGACATAATGCATAGGAGCACTTTCCGTAATTGTGTAGAATGAAAGGAACTTTGCATTTTCGTCATTTGATTTGGCAAAAACATCAACTGCAATATTTTTGAGCCTCTCTGCGAAAACATCTTTGATGATTATGAATTTCTGGTTGGATGAAACAATTTCTTTTCTGAAGTTTTCAAGCACCTTAAGTCTGTTTTTCGGAGTGAGAGGTACTATATATTCCTTAGGGATGCTGATAGTAAGACCGTTATCAATAAAATCGTCAATGCTGTTTTTGAAAAACACGTGGGTTTTGTGTTTGTAAATTTTTAAGAAATTATGGTAGTATTCATAGGTTGATTTAATAAGATAATCTCTGCTGGGTATTTCTTCTCTTGCAATCTGTTCCCACATATCGGCAGTCATATACAGAGCAGAACAGAAAGACCCGAAAGAATACATTGTGTCATATCCTGCTGAGTGAATCTGCATACAACTGTCTTTGCAGGAAAGGATATCGTCAAAAACAGTAATATAGTTTCTCGCGTTTTTACTCTTTTTAAGAAATTCCTGAGCCTGAATATCGGCAAGAGGCTTGTTTTTTACAGTATGGCAACTGTCAAAACTGCCGTTTATGAAAATACACAAATCATCTGTTATTACATAATAAGGGAACAATGTGTCGGGGGTGCTGAAACAAGATGAATCTGTAGTATAATACATCGTGTAACGGCTGTATCTCATATTTTTTACTATGTCAAAAACTGCATCGAGAGTATATATGTCATCCTTGCTTACAGAAATCATATGTCTGAAATCCATAGTTTCGGGGATGTCATCTACATATTTACGAATCAAAATGAATATTTTGTCAGAGGGGATGTTTGTATAAAAACGTGTTCTGACACCTTCTTTTGTGAATTCATTACCTACGGCAAAGTCAATTACATTTGCTGTGTCGAGAGCACCGTTGAATGAAAGAAAATCATTGCCTAAATCAAGGTTGATTCTTATTGAGGGATTAAGCTGATAAACATCTTCCGTAGAATCGAAGCGACCGAGCTTTTCAATGAAATCAAGATATTTTTCGTACCTTTCCTTTCCGAAAACATCTTCGATGTAAAGTCCGCGCATTTCCGTTTCTTCGCTTGGAGAAAGGTTGAGAAAACTGAGAAGACTGTTAAGCTTATCGTAAGTGAGCTTTCTTTCGCCTGAAAGCACGCGTGAAAGGTAAGTTCTTTCTATATTACAGTTTTTGGCAACAGAATAAACAGCAAGTTTTTTTGATTTGATAATTTCAGATACTTTTTTTGCAAAATCATTCATTTTGTATATCCTCGTTTTGGAAAATTAAGTAATTCGATTATATCATAAAAGAAAAAACTGTGCAACGGAAAAAATTAAAATTTTTATTTCTGCACATATTGCAAAAATATTCACGTATATGTATACTTTAAATACCCCATATCGGAAACGGTGCAAAATATGTGCCGTTTCTCTTAATCAAATGTCATCTGTTGCGGATGGCATTTTTTTATTTTATTATAACTGTTTTTCTGAGGTGTAACAGTATAATTAGTATAATAATTGTTTCTTCTTCATAAGTTATTATGAGAAAGGGGTTTTATGATGAAAAAGTTTGTTAAAATAATATCTTTTATGGTTGCAATGATTTTTGTATTTTCATACAATGTTTTTGCAGAAGAAAAAGAAAAATATCCTGTGGACATCAAAGCAAAATCAGCGATTCTGATGGACTGTTCATCAGGTGAAGTGCTGATGAAAATGAATGAACATGAAAAACTTCCTCCTGCATCCGTTACAAAAATAATGCCGATGCTTCTTGTGGCGGAAAAAATTGCAGAGGGCGAAATATCTCTGAGCGATAAGGTCAGAACAACTGCCCATGCAGCAGGAAAAGGCGGTTCTCAGATATGGCTTAAGGAAAACGAAGAAATGACGGTTGACGAGCTTCTTAAAGCTGTTACTGTTGCAAGTGCAAACGATGCCTGCTGTGCTTTAGGTGAATACATTGCAGGAAGTGAACAGGCTTTTATCAGGCTTATGAACAACCGTGCAAAAGAATTGGGAATGAATGACACAACATTTGTCAATTGCAGCGGTCTTGACGATACGGAAACAAACTACACATCTGCATATGATATTGCTGTTATGTCAAGGGAACTGATGAAATACGAAGAGCTTATGACAAAATATACAACCATATGGATGGATAATCTGCGCGGTGGGGAAACTGAACTTGTGAATACAAATAAGCTTGTAAGATTTTATCCGGGCACAACAGGGCTTAAAACAGGAACAACATCTAAAGCGGGTTGTTGTCTGAGTGCAACTGCAAAGCGTGATAATCTTCATCTTGTTGCAGTAGTTATGGGCAGTGAAAACAGTTCAGACCGATTTGAAACTGCAAAGGCAATGCTCAATTGGGGCTTTTCAAATTATGAAAGCGTTAAGCCTGTAATTGACAAAAAACTCATTACTGATGTGCTTGTGGCAAAAGGGGAAAAAGATTCTGTCAGACCTGCAATTCCCGAAACTGAAAATATCCTTGTAAAAAAAGGCAAATCAAAGGATATAGTGCAGACAATAAACCTTGCACTGTCGGTTAATGCACCTGTAGAAAAAGGGCAGACGCTGGGAATGGTTGAGTTTTCCCTTGACGGAGAAAAACTTGCAGAGTATAAATTACTTTCGCCCGAAAATATCGGGCCGCTGAAACTTTCACTTGCTTTCAGACGGCTTCTTATGAGGCTGATTTAATAAATTTTTGTGAAAAATCTCAAAAATCTATTGCAAAATTCAAGCATTTATTGTACAATTAAAATGTAAAAACTAAGGAGAGACTCAAATGAACTTAAAATTTAACAGCAAATATGCCGAAAGCTTTGTTGAAAAAGAAGAGCTTGAGGCAATACGTGGCGAAATTGCTGCCGCACACGAAGCTTTACATTCAAAAACAGGCAAAGGTAACGACTTCCTCGGATGGGTTGATTTACCTGTTGATTATGACAAAGCTGAATTTGAAGAAATCAAAAAAGCAGCAGAAAAAATCAAAAAGGATTCCGATGTTTTAATTGTAATCGGCATCGGCGGTTCATATTTAGGTGCAAGAGCTGCCATTGAATATTGCAAGAGTGCAAACTACAACCTTCTGGCTTCAGACACACCTCAGATTGTTTTTTCAGGCAACTCAATCAGCCCCACTTCACTTAACGAAATTATTGCTCTTTGTGACGGCAAGGATTTTTCAGTTAATGTTATTTCAAAATCAGGCACAACTACCGAACCCGCTATTGCATTCCGCGTGTTCAAGAAAATGCTTGAAGATAAATACGGCAAAGAAGAAGCAAAAGGCAGAATCTATGTTACAACAGATAAAGCCAAAGGCACTCTCAAAGGTCTTGCAGACAGAGAGGGTTACAAAACCTTTGTTATCCCCGATGATGTAGGCGGAAGATATTCAGTGCTTACAGCAGTTGGTCTTCTTCCCATTGCTGCAGCAGGAATTGACATCGACCTTATTATGAAAGGTGCTCAGGATGCAAGAGAAGCATTTATGACACCCGACATCGATTCAAACCCTTGCTACAGATATGCCGCAATCAGAAACCTGCTTTACAGAAAAGGCAAAAAGGTTGAAATGTTTGTAAGCTATGAACCCTCATTTGCAATGATGAACGAATGGCTCAAACAGCTTTACGGTGAAAGCGAAGGTAAAGAAAATAAAGGTATTTTCCCTGCTTCCGTAATATTCTCAACTGACCTTCATTCAATGGGACAGTATATTCAGGAAGGCGAAAGAATGCTGATGGAAACAGTTATCACATTCGACAAGCCTCAGCAGGAATATATTATCGGCACAGACCCTGAAAACCTTGACGGTCTTAACTTCCTTGCAGGTAAGGGAATGTCATTTGTAAACAGAAAAGCATTTGAAGGCACACTTCTTGCTCACACAGACGGTGATGTTCCGAACAACATCATTTCTCTTGAAGAAATGAACGAGTATTCACTTGGCGAACTTATTTACTTCTTTGAAAAAGCTTGTGCAATCAGTGGCTATGTTTTAGGAGTTAACCCCTTTGACCAGCCCGGCGTGGAAAGCTATAAGAAAAATATGTTTGCACTTCTCGGTAAACCGGGATATGAAGAAATGAAAAAAGAGCTTGAAGCAAGGCTCGGAGAATAAGTAAAAAGGATTCCTGCGGGAATCTTTACATAAAGTTAAAAGGAGTTGTTTTTTATGGTAACATTGATAATCGGACACAAAGGATCAGGCAAAACAAAGAAATTGATTCAGGCTGTCAGCGATGCTATCGAAAGTACAAACGGTAATGTAGTATGCATTGAACAGGGCACACAGTTAAGAACAGAAGTTAACTATCGTGCACGTCTTGTTTCTGCTAATGAATATTCAATAAAAGGCTATGATTCTTTCTACGGCTTCCTCAGCGGTATCTGCGCAGGTGACCACGATATCACAGATATCCTTGTTGATGCAACACTTCGCATCGGTTCACGCGACTATGCAGAGCTTGCTGCTTTCCTTAAGAAAGTTGAAGACCTTTCAGCACTTACAAATAAAAACTTTGTTTTCACAGTATCTGCTGATAAGGAAGAACTTCCTGCAGAAATTTTTGAATACTGCAAAGAAGCATAATCTGCTTGTATTTTAAACAAAATGCCCACTGTATGTGAAGTACGGTGGGCTTTTTTGGAGAATATTTAAAATTTTCACATTATAGCCGAAATATTGAAAAACTGCTTGACAAAAAACAACTTGGAGTATATAATATTTAAGCGTGTAACTGAGGTGAATTATGTTTATTGAGCTTGAGCCTGTTTTTAATAACATAGGCGAACAAAAATCATTCAATTTTAACATTGACCTTTCAGGTGAAGAAATCGACGGAGTTTTTCCATTCAAAACGCCCGTAGTGGTAGCGGGTGTCGTAAAAAACTCGTCAGGCATCGTCACTCTGGAAACTGATGTGAATTTCCGTTATGAAGGTTGTTGCGACCGCTGTGCGGAAGAAATTGCAAAGGATTTCTGTTTTAATTTTGACCATACTCTGGTTTTATCACTCAATAACGAGGAAAATGATGACTTGATGCTCATTGAGGACCTTCATTTTGAATTGGACCCTCTTGTGATTGAGGATATTTTTCTTTCGCTACCAACGAAAATTCTCTGCAGTGAAGATTGCGCCGGACTTTGCCTCAAATGCGGCAAAAACTTAAATCACGGCGTTTGTGATTGCAAAAAGGAAATTGACCCGAGATTGGCGATTCTTCAGCAATTACTGGAAGATAATTAATTAATAATTTATTGAATTTTTATAAGGAGGAACTAAAAAATGGCAGTACCGAAGAGAAGAGTTTCAAAAGCAAGAAGAGATAAAAGACGTTCAAACGTATGGAAGATGAAAGCACCTGAACTCATCAAGTGCCCCTCATGCGGTGAATACACAAGACCTCACAGAGTTTGCACAGCTTGTGGCAAATATAAGGGCGTAGAAGTTGTTAAAGTTGAGGACTAATCCTCTTATAACAAACAATGGGTAGAGAGGAAAAATCTCTACCCTTTTATTTTTTATTGTGGTATAATATATAAAATGGCAAATTTGTAAGGAGGTGTCGTTATGTCAGCGGAAATAATTGATGTTGTGAAAAAATCACCGTCAGGTAAAAAACGTATAAAACAAGGCTGGATTTTAAACAAAATTAACTCTCACGATATAAACGACATTCTCGATTATAATTTTTACGCAAGCGAATGTAAGGTTTCTCTTGAACTTAAAAAGCCCAACGGAAAAACAGTCTGCAAAAAAATTAAAAAAGAAGAAAACGAGGATTTAGGTCTTGTTTTCAACACCTATTTAATGGATAAGCAGAAAACCTGCAAAAATAAATGCATTTTCTGCTTTATCGACCAATTACCTGAAGGAATGCGTGAGTCGCTTTACTTTAAGGATGACGATTCAAGAATGTCATTCCTTTTCGGCAATTATATTACTTTGACAAACCTTACAGACAGAGATATTGAGCGTATGATTGAAATGCACATCAATCCCGTAAACATTTCAGTCCATACAATGAACCCTGAACTCAGGGTGAAAATGATGAAGAATCCCCACGCAGGTGAAGTGCTGAAATATATTGATATTCTAGCAAATCACGGTACACATCTTAACACACAGCTTGTTCTGTGCCCGGGGATAAATGACGGAGATGAACTTAAATTCAGCATTGAAAAATTAGCAGAATTATATCCGTCTGTGCAGTCGATTGCAGCGGTGCCTGTGGGAATTACGAAATTCAGGGAAAATCTGCCTGAACTTCACGAATACACCCCCGAAAAGGCAAAAGAAGTTGTTGACACAATTGAAGGCTATCAGAAAGAATTTCTTGAAAAATTCGGCACAAGGCTTGTGTATGCTTCTGATGAATTTTATCTCAAGGCAGGTCTTCCGTTGCCCCGGAATGAAGAATATGAGGATTATCCTCAGATTGAAAATGGTGTGGGAATGTGGACAGACCTTGAGTATACTTTTACTCAGGCTCTTGAAGAATCAGATACAAAAAACACAGATACGAAAAAGATTATAGCAACAGGTGCAGCCGCATATCCGTTGATGGTAAAGCTGAGCCAAAAGTTCAGCGAAAAATACGGTGCGGAAATTCCCGTTGTTAAAATAGAAAATAACTTTTTCGGTAATTCAATCACAGTAAGCGGATTGATTACGGGAAAGGATTTAACAGAACAACTAAAAGAAAAATATGATTTCGATGAGCTTCTTATTTCTTCAACGATGTTACGCAGTGAGGGCGATATGTTCCTTGACAGTATGACAACCGAAGAAGCGGAAAAAATACTGGGTTGCAGAATTGTACCTGTAAATTCCGACGGATATGAGCTTTTAGAAAAAATGAAAGGAGAATGAAAATGTCAAGACCGATTGTTGCCATCGTAGGCAGACCTAATGTTGGTAAGTCAACACTTTTCAATAAACTTATAGGTCAGCGTCTTTCAATCGTTGACGATACTCCCGGTGTTACGAGAGACAGAATTTACGGCGATTGCGAATGGCAGAGACATAACTTTCTTTTGATAGATACAGGCGGTATTGAACCTGCTTCGGATGACATTATTCTTGTGCAGATGCGTCGTCAGGCACAGCTTGCAATTGACAGTGCCGATGTAATTATTTTCGTTACAGACGTAAAAACAGGCGTTGTTGCAACTGACGAAGAGGTTGCCGCAATGCTCCGTAAATCAGGTAAACCCATTGTCCTTTGCGTAAACAAATGCGATGGTATCGGTGATATGCCTGCTGAATTCTATGAATTCTACAACCTTGCTCTTGATGAGCCTATTGCCGTTTCTTCAGTACACGGCCACGGTACAGGTGATTTGCTTGAGGAAGTCTGCAAATATTTCCCTGCAGAAGAAGAGGAAGAAGACGAATTCGGCGGAGAGTATATCAAGGTTGCAGTTATCGGCAAACCTAATGTTGGTAAATCTTCTCTTATCAATGCAATTTCAGGTGAGGAGAGAGCAATCGTTTCCAACATCGCAGGCACAACACGTGATGCAACGGATACAATAATTGAAAACAACCACGGAAAATTTGTTTTCATCGACACAGCAGGCTTGAGAAGAAAAAGCCGTGTTGATGATGCCATTGAAAAATACAGTGTTATCCGTGCTAAAATGGCAGTTGAAAGAGCAACTGTGTGCGTTATTATGATTGACGCAACAGAAGGCTTTACAGAGCAGGACTCAAAAGTGGCAGGTATTGCCCACGAAATGGGAAAAGCCTGTATTGTTGCTGTTAATAAATGGGATGCTGTTGAAAAAGACGGTAAAACAATGGACTCATACAGAAAGAAATTAATGAACGATTTCTCGTTTATGTCCTATGCTCCCATTATTTTTATTTCAGCAAAAACAGGTCAGCGTCTTGACAGACTTTATGACCTTATCAAGTTTGTTGACGAGCAGAATGCAATGAGAATTTCAACAGGTAAGCTCAACGATGTTCTCGCAGCAGCAACTGCACGTGTTCAGCCGCCGACAGATAAGGGCAGACGTCTTAAGATTTATTATATGACACAGGCATCAACAAGACCGCCAACGTTTGTGTGCTTTGTTAACCGTAAGGATTTGTTCCATTACAGTTATCAGAGATATCTTGATAATCAGATACGTGAAATTTTCGGTCTTGAAGGCACACCAACAAACTATGTTGTAAGAGAACGTGACAAAAACGACACATAATCAAATCTGAAAAAGAGGTGTTCTTATGAAAATCAGAAACTCCAAAGCGACAGATGTTAACGAAAAATTAGGTCTTTTTGAATATGGTGCTTATACTGCAGATAAGGTGGGACAGAATCTGAAATCAGCACTTTCAGGTGTTTTCGGAGGACTGGTTGTTTCAACCTATCTGGGGTTGAGTGAAAGTGCGTATCTTACTTACACTTCAATAACATTTATTCTCAGCTTCTGGGATATATTCAATGATGTGCTTGTAGGTAATGTGATTGACAGAAGAAGAAAAAATCATCCCCGTTGGGGCAGATTCAAACCTATACTTCTCTGGCTTCTCATTCCCACAGCGTTTCTTTCAATTGCAGGGGCAATGCCTCTGAGAGATTTCTTTCCTCAGATGGGCGACACCTTCAAGGTTATATATCTTGTAATTCTCTACCTTGTAAATGACCTTGTAGGCACGTTCTATAACTCGGCAATGACTGCACTTACTGCAAGGCAGTCAACAGATAACACAGAAAGAGGTTATCTTTCAGGCATCGGCGGAATTATCGGTTCAACAGTAGGTGCAACAGGTACATATATTGCAGCTATCGTTGCTGCGGTTTTGCCGGGTATTCCCGAATCGGAAAGATATTTCTACGGAATGCTCTTCTTCAGTGTTATTTCAGTTCCTTTGACATTTTTCAACATTATTGTAACAAAGGAAAGAATTGTTGAACCTCCCCGTCAGGAAGTGCCGAAACTTCGCGATGTATATTCTCAGGTTATTAAAAATAAGCCTCTTGTGCTTATCACAATTGCAGACGTGCTTGGCTCAGGTATGAGCATAGGTTACGGTTTCCTGATTTATGTTTTCAGAGCATGTTTTTCCGATGTTACACTGCAGATTTCAATTTTTGGTTTCAATATCGGAGATAAACTTCAGGGCTATGAGGCAATTATGGCTGCTTGCTCACTTGCAACTCTTGTGCCTACTGCAACGTCGCTCATTCTCGCACCGTTAATCAGAAAATGGATTCCTGACAAGCCTCTCTATATTTTCACAAAGTTCTGGACTTTCTTCTGTTACACAGGCTTGTTTATCTCAACATTCCCGATCACAGGAATGGATGCTACAACACTTTTCTTGAAAATCACATTCTGGTATGCGCTTCACGGACTCACAACAGGATTCTATTCAGTTGTTCCCGGAATGCTTCAGCTTACAGCATATGACTACGGCGAATACAAGTTCGGTCAGCGTAATGAAGCAACTGTAAGTGCATTGAAATCAACTCTTTCAAAAATTGTTGGTTCAGTAGGTAACTATGCATCATCATGGTGCCTTGTTCTCATCGGATATGTGCAGAACGGAACAGAGGTCGCAAATATTACAACTGACACAAAACAGTGGCTTGTTCTGTTGTTTGCGGTGTTCCCCGCGGTTTCTTCAATCCTTGCAATTATCCCCATGCTCTTCTATAAGCTGGGCGGTAAAGAGCAGAAAAAGATGGTTGATGAATTAAATGTACGCCGTCAGGAAACACTTGACGATATAAACAAAGAGGAAGCGGAAGTTTAAAAAATAAAATCAGGTAAAAATAACCGTACAGCGAAATAATCTGTACGGTTATTTTCTTTATAGAAATCTCATTGAAAATTAATGACTTTTTCGGTAAAATTCGGTTTGTTATTGAAGAAATTATTCCACGAAAGGAGAAAGAAAATGGGTTTAGTGCTTATGCCGTTTATTTTAATAAGATTACTTGCAACATTACCGATTTTACCTTTTACAGCGATACAGTTGCTTGCAGAATGTATCATCCTTTTTTTGCTTTGAATATCGTTGTGAGAAATAATACCTGTAATTTAATTAACCAATGAATTCAATTAATTCATTGATGTGAGATAAGATGTAACCCAAGTCTTTGAAAATCCAACGAATCATATTAAATAAGATTGAAAGCGGATCTGTAAGAATTTTGACTTCAAGGTCACCGGTGTTTTCTGCAAAAGATTCTGTTTTTGTAAATTTGAAGCTTACTTCTGCAGCTGCGTGGTCTGAAAGGTCTGCGCCTGCATCATCTTTGAGCCATACAAATCTTTGGTCGAGAATTTCTACAGTTACTCCGCCGCCGTCTTTATAAAGAAATTTTTCAACCGAGTCCCAGTTTCCCCAAGGGCTTATACCGCTTGATATCCATTTTGAGAAATCTCTGTAATTTCCTTCGTTGTGGATTTCAACCCATGCATCCTTCAATTCAAGGAACTGATGGAAAATTTTATACTGGTCTGAATTTGATCCTGTTGCGTGAAGGTAATGGTTAAAGTCGCCTGTAACAATAACGGGGCGGTTATTTTTTTTGTAATTCTGTTCAATTAAAGTTGCGAGCTGCATATAGTTGCTGTAACGAGCTTCCTGAGAGCCTTTTGTATCAAAGGCATCTGCGTGCATATTGTAGAAGTCTACGATAATTCCGTCGCCGATATCAATTGCAGCATAAACAAGGCCTTTGGGAGTAAGAAGGTCACCTTCTGAAATTGAACCGTAAGCCTGAAGCCACTGTTCACGTTTTTCGTTGTAAATAGGCATCGTTTTTGTATAGATATTAAGTCCGTCACCGCCGGGGATTGAGCCTGTGTGGCATGTGCGGTAATTATAACCGGTCATACTTTTGTAAAGCTTTCTGTTATAACCGAAATCTTCCTGAGTTGCAACGATGTCAAAATTGTTTTCAACAATATAGTTGCCGATAATCTGCTGAGCCAACGGCACATCCTTGCCGCTGAAGTTAGGCATACCTGCAACATTGTAGTTCATCATTTTAACTGTGATGCCGCTTTCTGCTGAAGGCTCTTCAGGAACAGTTTCATCTGTTACGGGAACATCACCTGCAGGCATATCGTCTGCAAAGGCAGTTACTGTAAATGTGCCGGATATTACAAGAATAGAAAGGATAAGTGCAAGTGCTGATTTTATTCTTCTCATTAATAAAACCTTCTTTCCGTATTTAATGAAAACATTTTACCACTATTTTTCTGTATGTCAATATTTTTATTAAAAAATATTAAGAAAAATTTCAAAAAATTAGCAAGGCGATTTTTTTGTTGCATAAAATAAAGCCGTCCGGAAAAACCGAACGGCTTTTGATATCAAAATTAAAGTTTAATCTTGATTGTTTTGATTTCGAATGGGTGGAAAGTAAGATTCAATTTTCCGTCAACTGCAGTAATTTCTTCTTCGTTTTCTTCCATAAGATTTGTGATGTGTGCTTCTTTGATGTCGCCTTTAACTGCGAGAGCACAGTTTGTTCTCTTATTCCATGTTTCATATGCACGGATAACAACTTCGTCTGAATCTTCAGCAATCTTAACTGTTTCAACAACGATGTTTGATTTGTCACAGGAAACGAGTGAATAAATATTGTCAAGCTTACCTGCGTGTGCAGAAGTCTTCACACAGTGGAGAGGCACGTTAAGTGAGAATGCCTGGTCTACAACTGCTGATTCGCAAACAAGACCTGCATGGGGATAGAGAGCAGTAAGGATGTACTGGGGCCCTTTATCCTGGTTTACGCAGGGTTCCATTGAAGCACGGATAAGTGAAGTTCTCACGCGACCGTCTTTGATATCGTGGCCGTATTTTGAATCGTTGAGAAGTGAGAAGCCGAAACCGTTTTCACTAAGGTCAATCCATTTATGACCGCAAACTTCAAACTGTGCAAACTCCCAGAGCGTGTTGTCGTGAGCGTTTCTTTCGATGTTACCGAACTGGATATCGAATGTTGCTTTTGCTGCGTTAACATCAACGGGGTTATCAACCTTGATAAGGATGTGTGTTTCCTGCCAGTCAAAGTCGTAAGCCACGTCAACTCTGTCAGTATCAGCATAAACCATAAAGTAAATGTTGAAGATTGTGTTTCTGAACTTTCTTACAACCTTGTAAACTGCACGTACTGCACCGTTTTCAATAATTTCAGCAGACTGAACATCGTCGATGTTCCATGAGATTTCCTTGTAGTATGCTTTAACATCCCATGCTTCGTGGTTATGAGGTCTGTCATCGTAAGCGATAAGTCTGTTCATAACTTCGCCTGCAGGTACAACATCTCTGCCTGTTTCTTTGTGAATAAGGCTTGTGATGTTGTAATCAGCATTGAATTCAGCCTTAAGGTATTTTGTTTCAAAGCCTTTTGAAGTAGCGTCGATAACAGAATTATCTGATTTTTCGCCGTCTTTAACTGTGAATACCTTATAACCCTTTGCAGGAACATTCTGAGCATAGAAGCAAAGCTTACCGTCATAAGTTTTCTGCCATTTCATTTCGTTGCCGTCGCTGTCCGCAATGATGAAGTTTTCTTTTTTAGGCATATCTGTAATAACGATATCATTTCTTGCTTTGCCGAGAGTGTTGAATACAACAAGTGAATCTGCGTCAGTTGTAATGTTATCAGCAATAATCTGAAGAGTTCTGTCAAGTCTTGCCTTGCCTTCTTTAAGAAGGTTGCCGTATGCTACATCAGAATCTTCGTAAACCTCATTGATTGAAGAACCGGGGAGAATATCGTGGAACTGATGAAGAAGAATGCACTTCCAGTCAGCAGTGAATTCATCTCTGGGATATTCTTCGCCAAGTTCGATATTAGCGATAGAAGCGATTGTTTCAAGGTCGTGAAGAAGAATTTCTGTTTTTCTGTTGTACATCTTGTTAGCGGCCTGTGATGTGAGAGTTGCTCTGTGGAATTCAAGATAGAGTTCACCGACCCATGTGGGGAGTCTGTCTGATGAGCCAACTTCTGCTTCGAGACGTTTGTAGAAGTCAAGTGAGGGTTCGTTCACGAACTTGGGACATCCGGGAAGACCTTTGCTGAGGCGTTTGCCGTATTCGAGCATTTCTCTTGTGGGGCCGCCGCCACCGTCACCCCAACCGAATGTCATAAGAACATTGTTGTTAAGGTCTTTCTGTGAATATCTGTGCCAACCGCCTATCATATCAGAGGGTGAAAGATATGCGTTGTATGTAGTCATGAAACGTGTGCCTACGTCGTCACCGCTGCGGCTTGGTGAGAAGTGAGAAAGAACTTCAGTTCCGTCAATACCTTTCCACATAAATGTGTCAAAGGGAACACGGTTGTATTCGTTCCATGAAATTTTTGTTGTCATAAAATAGTCGCAGCCGCTCTTGCGGATAATCTGGGGAAGTGCTGCAGAGTAACCGAAAACATCAGGCTCCCACATGATTTTACAGTCAACGTCAAATTCTTTCTTGAAGAATCTCTTACCAACGAGGAACTGACGTACAAGTGATTCACCTGAGGGCACGTTTGTATCGGGTTCAACCCACATAGCACCTTCGATTTCCCATCTGCCTTCTTTTACCATCTTTTTGATGCCTTCGTAAACTTCGGGATAATCTTCTTTAACATATTCGTAAAGCTGAGCCTGAGAAGACATAAATTTATATTCAGGATATTCTTCCATAAGTTTTAAAACTGTTGCGAAAGAACGGCCTGCTTTTTCTCTTGTCTGACGGAGTCTCCAGAGCCATGCAACGTCGATGTGAGTATGTCCGATACCTGATGTTGTAACATCAAGTGTCATTTTGCCGTAAAGATTAGCATCGAGATAATCCATACAAGCCTTTGCACTTTCAACAAGCTCTTCGTGAGTTGAGTCAATAACAAGAAGATTAACCGCCTGGTTGAGAACCTTGATGATGTCAACGCGGTCCATATCGTCAGGACCGTACTGTTCAGCAATTTCAAGAGGAGTTTTAAGGTCAAAGATAAGCTTCCAGAGAACGGGGTCAATCTGTTTGATTCTTGCTTTGAAAACTCTCTGACCTCTGTATTCGTGTTTATCAAGGTATGCATTAAGGTGCATATCGAAAGTTTCTCCGCCCTGAGCATTATCAAGAAGAAGAACTTCTTTGTGGTTTGAATCACAGCCCTGAATCAGTTTACCGTTAGCAAAAATAATAAACTGTGTATCGCTTGTTCTCCAGCCGTCTCTGCCTGAACCGTATGTAGGCATAACTTCGTAGAAAACGTTACCGCCTTTAAATTCTTCGGGAACAGTAAAGCTGTGCTTGAAACGGCAGTAATATTCAGGTGAACCCCAGCGTCTGCCTTCGGGGAATGCTTCCCAGTTTCCGTTGTCTTTGTTTTCAACAGTTTCCTGTCCGTCACAGAAATAGTAATCGTCAAGAACGAGTGAATTGATAACAAGCTTCTGTTCAACAGTTTCAATCATTCTTTCGATTCTGCCTGCGTACATGTAGCGTTCTGAGTTTTTATCTCTGAACGGTGCATTATATGTTGCCATAATTTTACCTCCTTAGGTAAATATTTTATTAATTGATTTATTCTGCTTTGGGCTCTTTCATGGTGAGAGAAATTCGTTTCTTTCCTTCATCAACGCTTATAACCCATACAGTTACAATGTCGCCCACTTTAAGCACTTCTGAGGGGTGCTTGATGAATCTGTTTGTAATCTGTGAAATATGAACAAGTCCGTCCTGATGAACGCCGATGTCAACGAAAGCACCGAAATCAATTACGTTTCTTACTGTGCCTTTAAGCTGCATACCGGGTTTTAAATCCTTCATCTCCATAACATCTGTGCGAAGAAGCGGGGGAGGAAGCTCATCACGTGGGTCACGTCCGGGACGTGAAAGTTCTTTGATAATATCCTGAAGCGTAGGCACACCTACACCGATATGCTCTGCCACTTTTTCTTCACCAAGCTGTGAAACTCTGTCAGATAATTCTCCGATATTTGAATTTTTAACATCGTCGAGAGTGTATGAGCAAACTTTAAGAAGTGTTTCTGCTGCTTTGTAGCTTTCGGGGTGAACGCCTGTGTTGTCGAGAACGTTTTTGCTTTCTGCAACTCTTAAGAAGCCTGCACTCTGCTCAAATGCTTTTGCACCAAGCTTGGGAACTTTTTTAAGTTCGTTTCTGCCTGAGAAAGCACCGTTTTCTTCACGGTAAGTAACAATATTTTTCGCAACGCCTGAATTGATGCCTGAAACTCTTGAGAGAAGAGAGGGGGAGGCAGTGTTAAGGTCAACGCCTACATTGTTTACGCAGTCTTCAACAACACCGTCAAGAGCATTGCCCAGTTCATTCTGGGGCATATCGTGCTGATACTGACCTACACCGATTGATTTGGGGTCAATCTTAACAAGCTCTGCAAGAGGGTCCTGCAGACGTCTTGCAATAGATACGGCACTACGCAGTGATACATCAAACTGGGGGAATTCTTCTGCTGCAAGCTTTGATGCAGAGTAAACAGATGCACCTGCCTCGCTTACCACCATATATGAAACATTTCTGTCGATTTCCTTAAGCAAATCTGCGGTGAAAATTTCAGTTTCCTTTGATGCGGTACCGTTGCCGATAGAAACGGTGTCAACCTTGTGCTTATTAATAAGTGATTTGATTGTAACTTTTGCGGCTTCCTTTTGTGCTTCCGAATGGGTAATGTAAATCACACCTGTGTCAAGCACTCTGCCTGTTGAGTCAACAACAGCAACCTTACAGCCTGTTCTGTAACCGGGGTCAAGACCGAGTACTGTTTTGCCTTTAACGGGAGGCTGGAGAAGTAACTGCTTTAAGTTCATTGAGAAATTCTTTATTGCAGAAACATCAGCTTTTTCTGTAAGCATATTTCTGATTTCTCTCTGAACGCTTGGCTCAATAAGACGTGAATATGCATCCGCACCTGCATCACGCACAACATCTGTAGAAAGTGAGCCGGTATTTTCAAGATAAATTCTGTTGATTACACCTAAAGCCTTTGTAATATCAAGTTCAAGCTTGACCCTGATAAAGCCTTCGCGTTCTGCTCTGTCGATAGCAAGAACTCTGTGGTCTGCGATTTTTTCAACAGGCTCGTTGTAGTCATAATACTGTGTATAGGGGCTTTCTGCGTTTTCATCAGTTGCAACAGTAATTACTTTACCGCATACTGTGAAAAGATTACGAAGCCTTTTTCTGATTTCTGCATTGTCAGAAATAATTTCAGCAATAATATCCATTGCACCTTTGAGTGCATCTTCTGCTGTTTCAACGCCTTTTTCAATGTCGATATATTTCTCAGCCTCTTCAATGGGAGCAGGGAAATCAGGAGTCTGTTCAAGGATACTGAGTGCCAACGGCTCAAGACCTTTTTCTTTTGCAACGGATGCACGTGTTTTTCTTTTCTGCTTGTAAGGACGGTAAATATCCTCAAGCTCAACGAGCGTTGTTGCCTTTTCAATTTCGGCAGCCAGTTCCTCCGTCATTTTCTCCTGTTTTTCGATTGAAGAATAAATTTCTTCACGGCGCTTGTCCAGATTGCGGAGATATTCAAGTCTGTCGTTCACAGCACGTAAAGTCTGGTCGTCAAGAGTGCCGTGAGCTTCCTTTCTGTATCGTGCGATGAAGGGGATAGTGTTACCCTCATCAATAAGTTTTACGACGTTTTCAACCTGCCAGTTTTTAAGCTTGAATTCGTCACATAAAGTTAAAATAATATCCATACTTTTCCTACCTTATACAATATATAGTAAATTATACAAGATTCACTTATAAAAATCAATAAAATATGTCTTTATTTTTCCTTTATTATGTGCTAAAATTTATACGGTGATTTTATGCAGAATGTTAAAAAATTTCTTAAAAGTGAAATAGTACTTATAATCTCTTTTGTTCTGGCGGTTGTGTCCTGTTTTTTTGTAGTGCCGAACAAGGGTTATGTTGATTATATCGACTTCAAAACACTTGTGCTTCTTTTCAGCCTTATGGCTGCAACGGCAGGTCTCAACAGCCTTGGTGTTTTTAATCTCCTTGCAGAAAAACTCCTGAAATATGTAAAAAGCTTTTCGTCATTGAGTGTGGTATTATGCCTTTTGTGCTTCTTTTCTTCAATGCTTATCACAAATGACGTAGCACTCATAACGTTTGTGCCGTTTACGTTGATAATACTTAATTTAACAGGACGAAAAGACAAGGCGATTATCTTAATCACTCTCGAAACGGTTGCAGCAAACCTTGGAAGCATGGCAACACCTATAGGCAATCCGCAGAACTTGTATCTGTTTTCAAAATACGAAATGAGTATGTCGGATTTCTTTTCTGCAATTCTTCCCTTCGCAGGGTTGTCGCTTGTGCTTGTTACAGTTTCTGCTCTTTTTACGGGCAGAGAAAAAGTACATATCGACCGCAAAGAAACGGAGATTAAATTCGATGCGAAAATAATCATTTATTCCCTGCTTTTCGCAGTTGCACTTTTAAGTGTTTTCAGAGTTGTTCATTTTCTTGTTCTGCTCGGAATAACAATAATATGCCTTATAGTTTTTGACAGAAAAATATTCGCTAAAATTGACTACAGCCTTTTGCTTACTTTTATTTTCCTTTTTGTGTTTATAGGCAATTTAGGTAACATTCCTGCCGTCAGCGATTTTCTGAAAAGTATTATTGTAAACAAAGAAATCGCAGTTGGCGTAATTTCAAGTCAGGTATTTTCAAATGTGCCTGCGGCAATACTTCTTTCCAATTTTACAGACAATGTTAAAGATTTGCTTGTGGGTGTAAACCTTGGGGGCTTAGGCACACTTCTTGCCTCGATGGCAAGCCTTATTTCTTTCAAACTTGTTGCCAAAGAGGGGATTGATACAGGTAAATATATTCTTGTGTTTTCTTTGGTAAATATTGCTTTTCTGGGCATAAATCTTACATTTACTCTTGTGTAATATTTTTGATAAAAACTATTGACACATACTTTAAAGAGTGTTATAATTTCATCAATATTTTAAAGGCGATGACGAAGACGGACGATAAGTTCAGATTTTCAGAGAGCAGTTGGACGGTGCGAAACTGCAATATGGCTTTTCAGGTCCTATCACTTCCGAGCTGAAGATGCGAAAGTTTTCTGAGTAGTGTCTTACGTGTACGCTGCGTTAGTGCGAAGGAGCTGTTTGGCTCTGCAGAGGGGCGTCTTAAGTGACGCAATTTGAGTGGTACCGCGGATTAGATTTTTATTCCGTCTCAAAGTTTTCAAAGAAGCTTTGAGGCGGCTTTTTTGTTGTTTCAGAGTTTCGGACCCATCATTTTTTGGAGGTTATGAAAATGGAAAATCATTCATCAGACAAACAACTTATGGAAATTGTCAGAAGAATCAGACTTATGCGTCTTGATGCAGGATATTCTGCAGAAGAAATGGCTGAAAAAACTGATGTTTCCGTAGAGCAGTATCAGGCTTATGAAGACGGTAAAACAGATTTACCTTTTACTTTCATTCATAAGTGTTCTCTTGCATTCGGCATTGAGCTTTCAGATATTCTTGAAGGTCAGAGTGCTAACCTTACTTCTTACACAGTTACAAGAAAGGGTAAAGGTCAGGTTACTGCAAGTGAAGACGGAATTGAAATCAAAAACCTTGCTCCCAGATTCAAGAAAAAACTTGGCGAGCCTTACTTCGTTAAATATGAATATTCCTTGGAACAGCAGGAAAAACCCATTCATACCACAACTCACTCAGGTCAGGAATTTGATATGGTGCTTAGCGGTACTCTTAAAGTGCAGATTGGCGACAATACTGAAATTCTCCGTGAGGGAGACAGTATTTTCTACAATTCATCAGAGCCTCACGGTATGATTGCCGTTGGCGGTGAAGACTGTACATTCCTTGCAGTTGTTTTCGCAGGTAATGAAGATGTTGAGGAAGAGGAAATCCTTTCAAGCATCGTTACTGCAAGAAACACTAAAAATCTTACTTGTGAAAAATTCATCCATACAGTTGAGGATGAAAACGGTGTTCTTCAGGAAATCTCTTTCACAGATGACGATAAATTCAACTTTGCATTTGACGTAGTTGATGCCATTGCTGATAAGAATCCCGATAAGCTTGCGATGATTCACGTAGGTCTCGATAAAACAGAAAGAAAATTCACTTTCAATGATATGAAACGCGGTTCTGCACAGGCTGCAAACTACTTCAAGTCACTTGGCATCAAAAAAGGCGATAAGGTTATGCTTGTTTTAAAGCGTCACTATCAGTTCTGGATGTCAATTCTCGGTCTTCACAAGCTTGGTGCAGTTGTAATTCCTGCAACACATCAGCTTAAAGACCACGATTTCGAATATCGTTTCAACGCAGCAGATGTTAAAGCAATTGTTTGCACTGCAACTGATAACACACCCGAACAGGTTGATTTAGCTGCAAAGAATTCACCCTCACTTAAAACAAAAATCATCGTTGGCGGTCACAGAGACGGTTGGCATAACTTTGATGATGAAAGTGTTCTCTTTACCCGTAAATACGAAAGAGAAGAAGACACAGCCTGCGGTAATGATCCCATGCTTATGTTTTTCACATCAGGTACTACAGGTTACCCCAAAATCGCAGCACATTCACATAAATATCCTCTCGGTCACTTTATTACTGCTAAATATTGGCATTGTGTAAGAGAAGATGGTGTTCACTTCACAATTTCAGATACAGGCTGGGGTAAAGCACTCTGGGGTAAACTCTACGGTCAGTGGCTCTGCGAAGGTGCAGTATTTGTTTATGACTTTGACAGATTCAATGCTGCAGACATTCTTCCTATGTTTGCAAAATATAATATCACAACTTTCTGTGCACCTCCCACAATGTACAGAATGTTAATCAAGCAGGATATTTCACAGTACGATTTAAGTTCAATTGTTCACGCGACAACAGCAGGTGAAGCACTTAACCCTGAAGTTTTCAAACAATTTGAAAAGAATACAGGTCTTCGTATTATGGAAGGCTTCGGTCAGACAGAAACAACTCTCACAATTGCAAACCTTGCAGGCATGCAGCCTAAAGTCGGTTCAATGGGTAAACCCATTCCTCTTTATGATATCGACATCGTTGACCCTGACGGCAACCCCGTAGGTGTTGGTGAAAACGGTGAAATCGTTGTTCGTACAGATAAATATGTTCCTAACGGTTTGTTCCTCGGTTACCATAACGATGAAGAAAAAACAAAAGAAGCATGGCACGACGGTCTCTATCATACTGGCGACGTTGCATGGCGTGATGAAGACGGTTACTTCTGGTATGTTGGCCGTGCTGATGACGTTATTAAATCATCAGGCTACCGTATCGGACCGTTCGAAATCGAAAATGTTATCATGGAGCTTCCTTATGTTCTTGAATGCGGTGTTTCAGCAGCACCCGATGAACTCCGCGGTCAGGTGGTAAAGGCAAGTATCGTTCTTACCAAAGGCACAGAGGGCACAGAAGAGCTGAAGAAAGAAATCCAGAATTACGTCAAAGAGAAAACAGCACCCTATAAATATCCCAGAATTGTTGTTTTCAAAGACGAATTGCCTAAAACAATCAGCGGTAAAATCCAGAGAAATAAATTATAATTTGCAGGGGACGGCAGTTTCTGACGTCCCTTTGAAAATTTTAAGCGGGTCATTCGTGAATGACCCCTACAATGTTAAAATACAAAAAATAACGTTGTTTTCAAAATTTCCAAAAACAAGCAACGGAGGATGTGAAAATGAAAAACAGAACTTTTTCAAAAATCCTGTCTGTATTTCTTACTGTGGCAATGCTTTCCGGCATCGCACCTCTCAATGGATTTACAGACCTGAAATTGCCTGATTTATTTTCGATCAGTGCAAGTGCAGAAACTTACGGTGGCTCTTGTGGTGAAAATGTAAATTGGTCACTTGATACAGAAACAGGTGTGCTTGATATTACAGGCACAGGTGCGATGGAAAACTATTGGTCTCCTTCGGGCTTACCCTGGCGTGACTACCGCTTATCTGTCAAAACAGTTAATATCGAAAAAGGTGTAACGAGTATAGGTTACTGGACTTTTGCTTTTTGCGAAAATCTTACATCAATCACAATTCCCGAAAGTGTAACAAGTGTAGGACATCATGCGTTTTATAATTGTCATAGTCTTACATCAATCACAATCCCTGAAGGTGTAACAAGTATAGATAGTCAGACGTTTTGTGATTGCTATAGTCTCGCATCAATCACAATCCCTGAAGGCGTAACAAGTATAGGTGACTTTGCGTTTTGTGGTTGCAACAGTCTCACCGCAGTCACAATTCCTGAAGGTGTAACAAGTATAGGTGATTCTGCGTTTCATGATTGCAACAGCCTTACGTCAATCACAATTCCAGAAGGTGTAACAAGTATCGACGATGGTGCGTTTGAGGGCTGCGGTAGTTTAACATCAGTCACAATTCCTGCTAGTGTAACAAGTATAGGTCAGTGGGCGTTTTATAATTGCGACAGTCTTACAGGGATCACGGTTGATCCAGATAATGTAGATTATAGCAGTGATGAATACGGTGTTTTATATAATGGAGATAAAACAACACTCATACAATATCCCGACGACAATGGCAGAGAAACTTTTGAAATTCCCGAAACTGTAACAAGTATAAGTAGAGATGCGTTTGCTTATTGTGGTTATATCAAATCGGTTTCAATCCCCGAAGGGGTAACAAATATAGATGATCAAGTGTTTTTTTATTGCAGCAGTCTAACAACAATTAAAATTCCTGTAAGTGTAATAAGTATAGGCTATTCAGCGTTTTCTGGTTGCGGCAATCTCACAGATATATATTACACAGGCACTGAGGATGAATGGAAACAAATTTCAATCGATAGTTTTAATGAAGATTTAATTTATGCTGCAATTCATTTGAAAATAACACTTACTCTTACTGATTCTTACGGTAATGTTGTAAGCGAGAAAGTTATCGACGGTGATTTGGGTGAATACACGTTTGAAGGCATTGAAGACGGTGAATACAAAGTAACCGTATCTCAGCCTTTCCACGCTGCAAAAGAATATGATGTTGTGGCTTCAGACGGAAAAGCTACCTGCCGATTCAGCCTTAATCCTCTCGGTGATATTGATGGTAACGGGAAAATCAACATCACTGACTACACTGCAGTTTTAAAACACGTTAAGAAAACATCATCTGTTGAGGGTTACGCATTTAACTGTGCAGACGTAACCGGTGACGGAAAAGTAACAGTTCTGGATTATTCAGCGATTTTAAGACACGTTAAAAAGAAAAATCCGTTATGGAAAATATGAGTCTGAAACTCAACTGTATACAAAAAATTATAATTTATCATTGAATTAATTTAACATCGTAGGGCAGGGGCTTGCTCCTGCCGTACTCATTTTTATGCAGAATTCATAATATTTCCTTAAATATTACCTTAACATTAAACAATAAATTTTATTGACAAATATTTAAAACTTTGATATAATTCTATAGTAATAATGGCTTTGATGGAGAGTGTTGTTACTGTCCCTTTCAAAGAGAGCCGCCGTCTGGTGTGAGTGCGGTAAAGAAAGGTAACGATTTGTAGCTCCGGAGCTGAAAAGAAGAAAACCGAAAGGTGAGTAGAACTTTTCCGTGATTGCTGCGTTAATGCATAAGGTTTGTTGGAACCGGAGCGGCGTATTTAAACGCAATTTGAGTGGTACCGCGGGCAACAGATATTGGTGCTCGTCTCAAAGGATAATATCTTTGGGACGGGCTTTTTGTTTGACCTTCCCCAAGAAAAAAGGAGAACTTTGTTATGAAAGAAACAGGCACACTCGACATTAAAATTATGGAAATGGCCGAAC
This sequence comes from Acutalibacteraceae bacterium, assembly GCA_045632485.1. Classification (GTDB taxonomy): domain Bacteria; phylum Bacillota; class Clostridia; order Oscillospirales; family Acutalibacteraceae; genus SIG575. The sequence goes on along the minus strand of JAZQWT010000050.1, from coordinate 2,540 downwards.
GTATCCGCGAACTGCGCGAAATCGAAGGCCTTACACAAGCTGAAATGGCTGTGAAAACAGGTGTAACTCTTGAAGAGTACATATCCTGCGAAGAAGGAAGAAGCGACCTTTCTTTCGCTTTCCTTTACAGATGTTCACAGGCATTCAAGGTTGACGTTACTGACATTATCGAAGGCGTCAGCCCCACACTTAAATCTTATGTTGTAACAAGAAAGGGCCGCGGTCAGGAAATCCAGGAAGCACACGGTCTTAAATACTACAACCTTGCTCCCTCTTTTGTTAACAGAATCGCAGAGCCTCTTTATGTTAAATGCGAATACAACGAAGGTGACGACGATAAGACACTTGAGCTGACTTCACACGACGGTCAGGAATGTGATATCGTTATCAGCGGTTCACTTAAGGTTCAGGTGGGTAACCATACTGCAATTCTCAACGCAGGTGACAGCATTTATTACGATAGTGCAACACCTCACGGTATGACTGCAGTAGGCGGTAAAGACTGCGAATTCTACGCAATGGTTCTTAACCCCACAGGTGAGCCTATTCCCGAGCTTGAACAGGCTAAGACTGAAATGACTTCAGCACCCAAAAGAGTTAAAACAAACAGAAGAATTTATCATAACTTCATTCATCCCAAGGAAGATGAAAGAGGCGCACTTCTTTCACTTTCATTTGAAAATGAAGATAAATTCAACTTTGCTTTTGATATTGTTGACGGAATCGCAAAGAAATTGCCCGACAAAATGGCAATGCTTCACGTTTCAAAAGACAAAACAGAAAGAATATTCACTTTCAAGGATATGATGGAATATTCTGCACAGGCAGCAAACTACTTCAAGTCACTTGGCATCAAAAAAGGTGACAAGGTAATGCTCGTTCTTAAACGTCATTATCAGTTCTGGTTTGCGGTGCTCGGTCTTCACAAGCTGGGTGCAGTTGTAATTCCTGCAACACATCAGCTCAAAGACCACGACTTTGAATACCGTTTCAATGCAGCAGACGTTAAAGCTATTATCTGCACAGCAGACGACGGCACATACGAGCAGGTTGAAATGGCTGAAAAGAATGCACCCTCACTTCAGATTAAAATTATGGTTGGTGCAGAGCGTGAAGGCTGGAGAAACTTTGACGAAGAATTCAAGCTCTACAGCAACGTATTCGAAAGAACAGACGATACACCCTGCGGTGATGATTATATGCTTATGTTCTTTACATCAGGCACAACAGGTTATCCCAAAATCGCTGCTCATTCATATAAATATCCCCTCGGTCACTTTATTACAGCTAACTATTGGCACTGTGTAAATCCCCAGGGACTTCACCTTACAATTTCCGACACAGGTTGGGCAAAATCAATGTGGGGTAAGCTTTACGGTCAGTGGCTCTGCGAAGCAGCAGTATTTGTTTACGACTTCGACCGTTTCGACGCTGCAGACATTCTTCCTATGTTTGCTAAATATAAAATTACAACATTCTGCGCACCACCTACAATGTACAGAATGATGATTAAAGAAGACCTTACAAAGTACGATGTATCGTCAGTTGAACACGCAACAATCGCAGGTGAGGCTCTTAACCCCGAAGTATTCAGACAATTTGAAAACCTTACAGGTCTTCAGGTTATGGAAGGCTTCGGTCAGTCAGAAACAACTCTCGTTATCGGTAACCTCTTCGGTTCAGAGCACAGACTCGGCTCAATGGGTAAACCCGTACCCCTTTATGATGTTGATATCGTTGACCCCGACGGCAACCCTGTTGCAGACGGTGAGACAGGCGAAATCGTTATCCGCACATCTGAAAAAGTTCCCTGCGGTCTCTTCAAAGGCTATTACCTTGACGAAGAAAAAACAAACGAAGCATGGCATGACGGACTTTATCACACAGGCGATACAGCATGGCGAGATGAAGACGGATTCTACTGGTATGTCGGCCGTGTTGATGACGTTATCAAGTCATCAGGTTATCGTATCGGACCGTTTGAAATCGAAAACGTTATTATGGAGCTTCCCTATGTTCTTGAATGCGGTGTTTCTGCTGCACCTGACGAAGGAAGAGGTCAGGTAGTTAAAGCAAGTATCGTTCTTACTAAAGGCACAGAAGGCACAGAAGAGCTTAAGAAAGAAATCCAGAAATACGTTAAAGAGCACACAGCACCTTACAAATATCCCAGAATTGTTGTGTTCAAGGATGAACTTCCCAAGACTGTAAGCGGAAAGATTCAGAGAAACAAACTTTAATTTTATATAGCCTCCCTTGCCTAAAGGGAGGGGGACCGCGTAAGCGGTGGAGGGATATCTGTAATTCAGATGAATCTCATTGAAATTCGGAATATCCCCCGGACAAAACCTACGGTTTTGCCAGCCCCCTTGAGGTAAGGGGGCCAAAGAGGTAAATTTAATGAACTTTAAACGTATAACTCTTTTTGCAGGTCACTACGGCTCAGGTAAAACAAACATTGCCGTAAACTATGCAGTAAAGATAAAGGACGCAGGCATTGACGTGTGCGTGGCAGACCTTGATATAGTAAATCCTTACTA
>JAZQWT010000049.1:0-38433 GCA_045632485.1 Acutalibacteraceae bacterium | reverse complement strand
GTTTGAATATTCCTGGGGACAGTTTCTTGCACGTATGACCGGTACAACTGTTTATAATTTTTCACGTGGCGGAATGACTGCGAAAGAATACTGCGAAACTTTTGCAGATCAGAATGATTTCTGGAATGAAGACAAAAAGTGCACTGCATATATTATTGCATTAGGTGTTAACGATATAATGAATATGAAAATGCCTGTTGGTACAACAGATGACGTTGATGTGGTGAATTACGAAAATAATAAACCTACTTTTGCAGGCTATTATGCAAAAATAATTCAGAAATATAAAGAAATACAACCTGATGCAAAATTTTTTCTTTTGACAATTCCCAATGATGCTGTCTGGGATTATAAAAGAAAAGAACATACTGAACTTCTTTATAAGTTTGCTGAAATTTTTTCAAATTGTTATGTTCTTGATATGGGAAAATACGGTCCTGAATTTGATGAGGTTTTCAAAAAGAAATTCTTTTTGGGCGGTCACATGAATCCCTGCGGTTACAATCTGATCGCACAGCTCGTTATGTCATATATCGACTATATCATCCGACATAATATGGATGATTTCAAACAAGTCGGATTTATCGGGACAGAGTACGGATATAAGGACTGAAAAATTGGAAAAATCTTTAAAAAATATTGATTTTACTATTGATTTTTAAAATGACTTGTGATATAATTCTATAGCAAAACGCACGCATGGCGATTGGTCAGCATGTGCATTCAGAGAGAATGTTGCGTGTCCAAGATGAACCGTGCGGTGGAAATAGCGGCAAAAACCGCTTTATAAACAAAAGGAGGAAACAAAAATGGCAGTAGTATCAATGAAACAGCTCTTAGAAGCAGGTGTTCACTTCGGACACCAGACAAGAAGATGGAATCCCAAAATGTCTCAGTACATCTTTACTGAACGTAATGGTATCTACATCATCGACCTTCAGAAGACTGTAAAGAAGCTTGAAGAAGCTTATCTCTTCATCCGTGACATCGCAGCAGAAGGCGGCGAAGTTCTCTTTGTAGGTACAAAGAAACAGGCTCAGGATTCAGTTAAAGAAGAAGCTATCCGTTGCGATATGCCCTACGTAAATGCACGTTGGCTCGGCGGTATGCTTACAAACTTCAACACAATTCAGAGAAGAATCAAGAGACTTGCTCAGCTCAAAACAATGGAGTCTGACGGTACATTCGATCTTCTTCCCAAAAAAGAAGTTATCAAACTCAACCTTGAAATCGAAAAACTCGAAAAATTCATGGGTGGTATTACAGGTATGAAAAAGCAGCCCGCTGCTATGTTCATTGTTGACCCCAGAAAAGAAAGAATCGCAGTTGCTGAAGCTCACAAACTTCATATTCCGATCGTTGCTATCGTTGACACAAACTGTGATCCCGATGAAGTTGATTTCGTAATCCCCGGTAACGATGATGCTATCCGTGCAGTAAAACTTATTGCAGGTGCTATGGCTGATGCTATCATCGAAGGTCGTCAGGGCGAACAGTCAGCTCCCGCAGCTGAAGAAGCAGTTGCAGAAGAAGCTGCTGAATAATTCAGATTTAAAAACCTTACTGCCCGAATAATCTTCGGGCAGTATTAGAATAATTTTATAATTCAGGAGGAAATTATTATGGCATTTACAGCTAAAGACGTACAGGCTTTGCGTGAAAAAACAGGCGCAGGTATGATGGATTGTAAAAAAGCTCTCGTTGAAACAGACGGAGATATGGATAAGGCAATTGACTTCCTCAGAGAAAAAGGACTTGCATCAGCAGCTAAGAAAGCAAGCCGTGTTGCTGCTGAAGGTACAGTTGCAGCATATAACGATGCAAATGCAGGTGCACTCGTTGAGATTAACTGTGAAACAGACTTCGTTGCTAAAGGTGCTCCTTTCATTGGCCTTGCAAAGAAAGTTGTTGAAACAGTTGCAGAAGCAAAACCCGCTGATGTTGATGCTCTTCTTGCAACAAAAGCAGTTGGTTCAGACAAAACAGTTGAAGAAGAAGTTCAGGAAGTATTCCTTGCTCTTCGTGAAAATATGAAAGTTCGTAGATTTGCACTCGTTGAAGGTCATACAGCAACTTACATCCATGCAGGTGGTACTGTTGGTGTTATCGTTGCTTTCGATACAGACGATGCAACAGCTGCTAAAGATGAATTCGCAGCAATGGGTAAAAATGTAGCAATGCAGGTTGCAGCTATGAACCCCGAATATCTTTGCAAAAACGATATTTCTGCTGAAGAACTCGCTAAGATGGAATCAATCACTATTGACAGTGCGCTCAATAAACCTGATTCACTTCCCATGCCCATCCTCACAAGCCTCATCAATGAAGCAATTGACGGTAAAAAATGGAGCGATGAAGATATTTCTATCTATCAGGGTCTTGATCAGAAACAGAGAAAGAACTTTGTTAACTTCATTTCAAAAGAAGCATATGCAACTCTTTCAGAAATCGCTGTTTCTCATAAAGCAGAAATCGCTGAAAACAAAATCTTCGGTGGTCTTGTTCAGGGTCGTATTGCAAAGCAGATCAAAGAAATCTGCCTTCTCGAACAGCCTTTCGTTCGTTCAGACCTCTTCGATGGTGCTGTTTCAGGTTATGTTGCTTCTGTTGCTAAAGCACTCGGTGCTGATTTAGCAATCAAGAGCTTTGTACGCTTTGAAAAAGGCGAAGGCATCCAGAAGAAAGAAGACAACTTCGCTGAAGAAGTTGCAAGCATGATGTAATTTAATTTATCAGAATATAACCCTCGGCTATGTCGGGGGTTTTATTTTAAATAATAGGTGATTGTTATGACAAATAAAGAAATTCTTGAACAGATTAAAGGAGGACTTATTGTTTCTTGTCAGGCACTTCCCACAGAGCCTCTTTATGACAGTTATATTATGTCAAAAATGGCTTGGGCAGCATACCTTGGCGGTGCAGTAGGTATCAGAGCAAATACAGTTGTTGATATTAAGGCAATCAAGGAAAAAGTTGATTTGCCTGTTATCGGTATTATCAAAAAAGATTATGATGATTCTGATGTATATATTACTCCTACAATGGATGAAGTCGATGATCTCGTTGAAGTCGGTTGCGAAATTATTGCAGTTGATGCCACGAACAGATTAAGACCCAACGGTGTTACTTTCACTGAATTCTTCAAAGAAGTCAGAGCAAAATACCCCAATCAACTCTTTATGGCTGATACATCATGTTTTGAAGAAGGTAAACTTGCTGCTGAACTCGGTATCGATCTTGTCGGTACAACTATGGCAGGTTATACTCCTTATACAAAAGGCAGAAAGCTTCCCGATGTTGAACTTATCGAAAGATATGTTAATGAACTCGATGTTCCCGTTATTGCTGAAGGTGGAATCTGGATTCCTCAGGACCTTAAAGATGTTTATAAAGCAGGAGCATTCAGTGCAGTCTGCGGTACAGCGATTACAAGACCGATGGATATTACAAAACGTTTTGTAAAGGCTTTAGGTGAAGATTAATGAATATTATCACTTTTGATATTGGCGGCACTTTTATTAAGTACGCATTGTGTGATGAAAATTTTAAACTTTCACAGTCAACAAAAATCCCCACCGATGCAAAGCAAGGGGGAGTAAAACTTATTGAGAAAGTTATTGAAATCGTAAAAGAGCATAAAAACATTGACAGAGTTGCAATATCAACTGCAGGTCAGGTTGACAGCACATCAGGTACAATTGTTTTCGCTACAGATACAATTCCGGGATATACCGGAACGAAAATTAAGGAAATGGTTGAAAGTGCGACAGGTATTCCTGCTTATGTTGAAAATGATGTGAATTCTGCTGCTCTCGGTGAAGCTTATTTTGGTAAAGCAAAAGGTTATAACGAGTTTATTTCCCTTACATACGGAACAGGTATCGGTGGTGCAATATGGCTTAACGGAGATTTATATAAAGGTTCTCTTTGTTCTGCAGGTGAACTTGGTCATATTATCACTCATTCAGACGGAAAAAATTGTACTTGCGGTGGTAAAGGATGTTATGAATGCTATGCTTCAGCAAGTGCTCTTGTAAGAAGTGTAAATGAAGTTTCAGACGATGAACTTGATGGTGTTAAAATTTTCAATAATGAGAATTTTTCTAACCCTGTTATCAAAAATAAAGTTGATGAGTGGATTGATGAAATTGTTACAGGACTTATCAGTATTGTATATACTTTCAATCCATCTCTTATCGTTCTCGGTGGCGGAATTATGAATGAAAATTATATTGTTGATGAAATAAATAAGAGAATTCATAAAAAACTTATGCCGAGTTTCAAAAACGTAAAGATTTTAAATTCTGATCTCGGTAATACTGCGGGTATGCTTGGTGTAGCGTATAAGGCAAGTTTAATGTGATTTTTATAAAGCAGGTGTAAATCGCTGAATGTAGTTCAGTGTTTTATGCCTGTTTTTTTTATTATTTTTCTATTTTACATTGCAAGATTGATATTTTTCGTGTATAATATATCTTAACTACGTTGATTGGAGGCATAATAATGGAATACATAATTAATCCCGTAAAATGGAATACGTCTTTTGCTGTGCCTTCTGAGGTAGTAGATAAATATTTACGTCTTGCAGGTTCTGTTCAGATTAAGGTTTTACTCTGGATTATGCGTAATTCTGCGGACGAAAAAACTATTGAAGATATGTCTGAGGCTATTGGTGTTTCAACTGCCGATTGTACGGATGCTCTGACTTTCTGGACAGAAAACGGAATTCTGATTAAAACTGAAAACATTCAGGAAATAGATATTAAACCCAAAAAAGAAACAATTGCAGAAAGACCTGTTGTAAAAGAAAAAGAAAAGGTTGTTATCACTGCTAAAGTACTTCCGGAAATCGAAGCAATCAAGCCTACTGCTGAACAAATTGCAACAAGAGGATGCGAAAGCGAAGAAATTCGTTTTCTTTTTAACGAAGCACAGTCAAGACTCGGTAAAACAATCGGTCACGACGGTCAGGCTGTTCTTCTTATGATGCATGATTCTTATGGTCTTCCTGTTGAAGTTATTGTTACGATAATTGAGTATTGTGTATCGGTAGGTAAAACTGCTATGTCATATATTTCGAAAATCGGTAAAGACTGGGGAGAAAGAGAAATTGATACCCTGGAAAAAGCCGATGAAGTGATAAATGAACTTAAAGCTACAGACGAAATCTGGAATCAAATCCGTATAAAAACAGGTATTTCTACTCCTAGACCAACTTCAGCACAGATGAAATATCTTAATACCTGGAAGAATCAATACGGCTCTACCATTGATATGATTTTTCTTGCTTATGAGGAATCAGCAAATAATATACAGAAAATAAGTTTCCCTTATATGGATAAAGTTTTGCAGAATTGGTATAAAGAAGGGATAAAAACACCTTCCGAGGCAGAGAAAGCAAGACTGGAAAGAACTTTTCAGTCTGCCAAACCTGTTCAGAAACAGGAAAAAATCAAAAAGAAAGCATCTTATGACATCGATGAAATTCTTAAGGCTAATAATCAGACTGAACTTGTATATAAAAGAAAGGGGGATGACGACTGATGTCAGTAAATAAAGAAATTTATCTGCGTGCTAAAAATGAAATTGACCGCAGACGTGAAGAAGCACAGACGAGTGCTTTTGAGAGACGCGAAGAATGTAAACGTCGTTTTCCCGAAATTGCAAATGCGTACAGAATTATGGCTGATACTGCTTGCGAATGTGTTAAAGCAATGGCTTTAAGCAGCGGTAATGCACAGGAATTTATAGATGAAATCTCAAAGAAAAACCTTGAAGCACAGCAGATGATTGCAGATACACTCAAAAAAGCAGGTTTACCTGAGGATTATCTTAAAGAAAAATACTCCTGTTCAGAATGTAAAGATAGCGGTTTTATTGAAGGTAAAATGTGTGTCTGCCTGAAAAATGCAATGAAACAGTTAACCTATAATTCTTTGTGTGATAAAGTGCCTCTTGAAAAATATCGTTTCGATAAATTTTCTCTTGAATATTATCCCGGTGATATTAATGAAGATGGCATTATTCCGAGAAAAAGAATGAAAAACTTTTTTGATTACTGTGTTAATTATGCAGATGATTTTAATTCTAAATCTGATAATTTGCTTATGACAGGTGAAACCGGTTTGGGAAAAACTCATTTGTCACTCGCAATTGCAGGTGAGGCTGCTAAAAAAGGTTATTCTGTTGTTTATGGTTCAGCTCAGAATTTGCTTTCGAGTCTTGAAAGCGAAAAATTCGGTAGAAGTCAGACCGGTGCTGAACAGGCAATGCAGGAATGTGATTTGCTTATAATCGATGATTTAGGTGCTGAATTTTCAACACAATTTACAGTTTCTGCAGTATACAACATAATCAATACAAGACTTATGATGTCTAAACCTACAATTATCAGTACGAATATGTCCATCTATGAAATAGAAGAAAAATACACTCAAAGAATTGCTTCAAGAATACTCGGCAATTATGTTCTGATGGAGTTTGTCGGCAAAGATATCAGAGTACAGAAAAAGAAACAGTAAAGGAAAATAACTAATGTCTATAAGAAACAGTAATTCAATACCACAGAAACAGAAAGCGCACACATTTATCTGGATTTTTTGCAGAGTTGCTCTTTTGATTTGGGGAATTATAGAGTTTCTGCTTGGTAATACAACGCAGTTTCTGCAGTCGCTTTTTGCAATAGCATTCACACATTTGTGGGATATGTTCCAGATGTGGGGCGGAAAATCATTTATAACTAAAGTTCCGTATTATCTTCAGACGGAATTGAATGTATTTATATGTGTAGGATGTGTTATAGGTACATCTCTCAATCTTCATACGGAGTTTGAATCTATGGATATAATTCTGCACACTTTTGCAGGTGTTCTTTCACAGAGCTTTATGTTTGAGTTTATACCGCTTGTGAACGGAAAAAACAGAGAAACAGGTCCTGCTATGCAAGCTATGTTTTCTTTTACCGGTGCCATTGCAATACTTGTAGGTTGGGAATTTTATGAGTTTACAATGGACAGGATATACGGAATGGTTATGCAACGTTCAGATATTTTTACTGAAATCGGTATTGTAGATACAATGTGGGATTTAATTAATGGTACAATTGGTGCGCTTGTTTCAATGTTTATTTTAGCTTTTTCACGAAACGGAAAGTTAAAAAGGAGGAAAAGTAAATGAGCATTGGTAATGCATTGAAATATCTAAGAAAAAAACGAGGATATACACAAGCTGAAGTTGCTGAAAAGGTCGGAATAAAAAGAACGACATATAATTCATATGAAAATTCTAAAACCGTACCTCCTTATGATATTGTTGAGAAGTTAGCTGACCTTTATGACGTTACAATTCAAGAGTTTGATAATGAAATGAAAAACAGAACATATCTTGAAATTAGCTCGATAACTCCTTCATACCAAGTGAACATTGAAGAAAAGATGGAAGAACTTACAAGTGACGAGCGAATGGTTATTAAGTACTTAAGATTACTTTCTACAGATGAAAGACGTGAGTTTTTCAATGAAATTAAAGAAAATTATCTTGATCGCAGATGCTATGATGATCTTAACGAATAATTCTTAATATTTTATATATTGACTATTAATACAATATGTGATAGATTTTACGTTGAATTAAATTGAAAGGAATTTGTTATGAAACGTATATTTGCAGCGCTTTTGACTATGGTAATTTTATTTGCTTTTGTAGCATGTAATTCAGATAAACAAAATGAAGATTCTGATGTCTTGGAAACAACCGTTAATTCTGAATTGCTGACAGACAAAGAAAATAATGAGACTTCAGCAGGTTCGGTTACTGAAACTGAATCTGAAAGTGATACTGATACTTTAGCAGAGGAAACCTCAGATGATAAAGAAAATATCAGTGATAAAGACTCAGGTAATGACGAAAAAACAACGAATAAAGTGACAACAGCAGATAAAAAAGATCCTTCAAATTGGAATAAAGCAGAGGTTGTTGCTTTTTATAAAGCCGCTTGTGAAAAATCTGCAGATAAAAAATCTGTTCAAACGATGAGTATGCGTAAAAATACCCTTAAAGCAGCAGGAGGCGTCGGTAATTTCCTGAGCATGGCGGAACCGATTATCAGAAATGTTCTCAAACTTAATTCTACTGAAATTGACGGAATTACAGGTGGATATAATAAACTTGTACCTTCTGATTGTAAATCAGCAAAAGCCTATAAAAGCGGTAACTACATTGTTGTCGAAATGAAAATGGTTGACCAGATTGATGGTGTTTACGGTAAAAAAGCAGAAGGCACAGTCGGTCATGCTATTTTTGTTGTTGATGGTGTTGCAGAAGCGGTTGAACAGTTCCCTGCTTTTGATATCAGGTATAAAGAAGCGGATATAAAAATTTATTATACCGATGCTATTGTTAAAGTTAAAATTAACAGTAATGGTGTTATTGAAAAAGGAACATGGTCATATGTTACAGAACCCGTTATCAATGGCCTTTATATTGAAAATCTTGAGGTTAACAATGCCGGTGCAGTAATTGATTATAAAGTTACAGTTGGCGGTGGCTTCTGATTATTAGTTAGGATGACATTATGAACGATATATTTGATAGATTTCCTGAATTATCTGTGTGTAAAGAAAGTATGATAAAAGCTGTTGAAATGATGTGCAAAACGTACTATAACGGCGGTAAAATACTTGTTTGTGGTAACGGCGGAAGCTGTGCTGACAGCGAGCACATAGTAGGCGAGTTGATGAAAAGTTTTACTTTGGCAAGAGAAATTCCTGTTGAAGACAAAGAAAAACTTTTTTCTCTCCTTGGTAGTGAATCAGAATCTTTTTCAGCCAATCTCCAGAGAGGTATTCCTGCATTTTCTTTGTGTTCACAAAGTGGTGTTATGACGGCCTATAATAACGATGTAAACCCTGATATGGTGTATGCACAACTTCTATATGCTTGTGGTAAAAAAGAGGATTTGCTTATCGGTATTTCCACCTCAGGCAATTCTAAAAATGTCGTAAATGCTGTAAAAACTGCAAAAGCATTTGGCATAAAGAGTCTGTGTCTTACAGGAGCAAAGGAATGTGTTCTTGACAAATTTGCTGATTGTATAATTAAAGTTCCCGAAACAGAAACTTACAAAATTCAGGAACTTCATTTGCCGGTTTATCATTATCTTTGCCTTGAAACTGAAAAAAAGTTATTTGAATAAAAGTTAAATCCCACTCCTTTTTATGAGTGGGATTTTTTTATGTTTGCGTTTTTTCAAGTTCTTTTAATTTTTTGACCACGCTGACTGTTACAAAAATTGAAACAATAAATGTCAGACTGTCTGAAATAGCCTGTGACATCTGTAATCCTAAAAGACCGATTGTATTTGATAAAATCAGGTAAAGGGGAATCAGAAATAAGCCTTGTCTTCCCATTGCTACAATTGATGCACGTCCTCCGAAACCGATTGATTGAGATAAGAATTGTGACATCATCGCACAGGCCTGAAACGGTAAAGCCAGACTCTGAAATCTCAATGCAAGAGCACCGATTTCAATTACTGCTTTGTCGTTTTCTCTGAAAAATGCCATAATATTCGGTGCTAAAATATATGATGCAATTCCGAGAGTGGAAAGAAGTATTATTGCAACTGTCAGACAGAATTTAAAAGCACTTCTGACACGGTCAAATCTTTTTGCACCGAAGTTAAAACCCGAAACCGGTTGGAAGCCCTGACAGAAACCAATAAGGCCTGCATGAATAAATAACATATATTTATTAACGATTGATAATGCGGAAATTGCCGCTGCACCGAAAGGTCCTGCTGCAAGGTTGAGTATGATTGATGAAACACTTGCGAGACCCTGTCTGCAGAAAGAGGGGAGTCCTGAGTGCAGAATTTCTTTATAGATTTCTAAAGTAGGTCTGAAGTTTCTGAATTTGATACTGATACTTGACTTTTTGATATTTGTAAATGTAAGTAATAAGCAGAAACTGATAAACTGACTTATTATTGTTGCAAGGGCTGCACCTGAAATACCCATATTCATATTATAAATCATAATCGGATCGAGAATAATGTTGATAATTGTGCCTGTTGATATGCCAATCATTGAATATAAAGCATTTCCCTGTGCTCTTAACTGATTGTTAAGAACAAAAGATGATGCCATAAAAGGTGCGCCGATAAGTATGTATTTTGCATAATCTACAGCATAAGGCTTTACACTGTCGATTGCTCCGAGAAGTATAACGAATTTTTCAAGAAACGGGAAAACTCCTATACAAAGCAGTATACCGAAAATAAATGCTGTGAAAAATGCAGTTGAAACAGTTCTTTTGGCTTTATCATATTCTTTCATTCCCAGAAGACGTGAAACAAAGGTACCGCTACCCATTCCGAGGGTGAAACCTATTGCCTGAATCATTGCCATAATTGAATAAGTAACACCAACAGCCGCTGAGGCTTCTGTTGAAATATGGCTTACGAAATATGTATCTGCCATATTATAAAGTGATGTTACAAGCATACTGATGATTGTAGGTACGGCAAGTTTTAAAATCAGTTTTTTGACAGGAGTTTCTGTCATATAAATGTATCTTTCTTCGCGTGTCAATTGTACATCTTCTTTCAGTTGATTTTCTTTCCGTATTTTACTTTGTTTGAAAGGAATGCGATAAGTATTGCTAAAAGTGCAACAGGCAAAAACGGAATCATCAAAATAATCAGCAATGCAGTGATTATAATAATAGGTAATCCTTTTTTACTTTTCTTAACTGTTGTTTTTATTCCGGGGACAATTTCTTCAATGTCTTCTTTGGTTGCATTCAAAGGTAGTGTTACATTATGGTCGGGGATTCCGCTGTTGAAAACAAGGGGCTCAACCAAATCGGAAACGTTTTCTGTAACCTTGAGAATTTTACCGATTTTTATCCCGAGAACATTAAGTAATGAATCAATAATACTCATTAATCCCATTGTGATTTTGTAATGGGGTGTATCAGGTGAAAAAGGGGCGTCTCCGCCGTATAAGTTCTGAATGAGCGAAATTATGTAGTCAATAACCTTATCGTCTTTAATGGCCTTATAATCGGCTTTTTTCAGACCTGTTTCTTTTTTTGTCCAACTTGCAACCGTGCCTATTTTGAGTTTGCAGAGAAGTTTTGCAATAGGTTTGAAAATCCAACCATATTTATAAACAACAGGCGGTCTTACACTGAAAGCATTTGCAGCAAAAGCAAAGTCGTCAATACTGGTAGCAGCAGCTTCGATAGTTTTCTTTATCATACCAAAAAATTGATTTTGAAGGTGTTCATCAAAGTTTTTACCGTTGAATTCTATATCCGGATCTTTTTCAAGACCTTTTGTTTCAATCTGCATTGTGTTTGCTTTTTTATCAAAGGTAACAACTCTGTAAAGGGCAGGGTAGCCGACTGTTGCAGCTGTTGTTATATCATAAAAAATATTATTGTTTTTACTGAAATGATAAGAAACATCGTGCATGTGAGAATGGCCTGTGAACATAAAATTTACACCCATATCAGGGAATTGCTCACGTCTTATTTCATGGTCGCCCATCATATCCCCTTTGCCGATTAATGAGAAGAAAGGTGAAGGTGAAAGAATCGGGTGATGTGACATAGGGATAATCAACTGATTATTCTTTTGTGCATCTTTAACCTGTTCCTCAATCCATTTGAAGCAATCTTTGCTGAAACCGCTTTTACCTTCGTGATTTCTGTCATCATTAAGTGCAAAAAGTCTGAAACCGTCATCTAATTGCACAATGTAAGACATACTGTCTTCGTGTACGGAAATTGCCTCTGAGGGGCCGAATTCATAATATAAATCCCAGAGTTCTTTTCTGGTTGTTGCAGTGGTTTTTACTTTTTCGTCTCCGACAAATTTATGGCCTATACCACTGTCGTGGAAATCGTGAGTAGCAGTGATAACATAAACTCTTTTTCCTGCTTTTTTTACTTTGCGTAATAATTCAATAAATTCAGCATGGCTGTCAGGTTCTCCGTTTTTTGTAACGTCACCCGAAATAATAATGATATCATTTGTTTTGTCTTCTATAATCTGCTGAAAAAAAGCTTCAAGCACTTCTTGGCTATCTTTAATCAAGTTTGTGCTTCTGCTGTTTTCCTGCATAAAAGCATTACCTGAAATGCCGTTCTTTTTTGAATAGTAATGTGTGTCGGAAACAACTGTAATTTTTAAAGTGTCCATTTTTTTCACCTTTCGTTGCTGTGATGCAAGTCAATTATACAATTTTTTTATTATTAGTGTCAATAAATTAACTGAAAGTAATTGAATTAGTTGATAAAATATGGTATGATAATCTCAAGTATAACCGAAAGGGAGGTTTCGTTATGAGAAAACGTATACCGATTAACTTTGACTGGAAATATTCAGAAGTGTTTGCTGAAGAAATGGTAAACAAGGATTATGATGACAGCGATTTTTGTACAGTTAACATTCCTCACACAAATAAGGAGATTCCTTATAATTACTTCGATGAAAAGATGTATCAGTTTGTTTCTTGTTACAGAAAAACTGTAACTCTTAAAAAAGCTGACATTGATTCAAAATTGCTTCTTCATTTTGAAGGCGCTGCAAACTATTCAAAAGTTTATGTGAATGGTAAATTTGTAGGTGAACATAAAGGCGGTTACACACCTTTTGTATTTGATATTTCAGATGTTGTAAAAACAGGCAAAAATGTTATTGCGGTAATGCTCGATTCAACAGAGCGTCCTGAAATTCCACCTTTCGGTAAGGTTGTTGACTACCTTGTTTATGGTGGTATTTACCGTGAAGTATGGCTTGAAAAAGTAGATGAAGTTTATATTAAAGATGTATTTGTTAAGCCTAAAAACATTTTCTTTGAAAATAAACTTATTGATGTTGATGTTGCTTTTTCAGAAAACTATGAAGGTCTTATCACACTTGAGTTTTCAGATGGAGAAAACGTACTTGGTGAGAGAAAAGTAAGAGTTAACGGAGACAAAGTTTCTCATAAGTGGAGAGTGGGCGAAGTTGAACTCTGGGACCTTGATAATCCGAAACTTTATTATCTCACAGTTAAAATGGGTGAAGATGAATATAAAGTGCGATTCGGTTTCAGAAGTGCAAAGTTCAAGAAAGACGGTTTCTATCTCAACGGCAAAAAGGTTAAAATCAGAGGTCTTAACAGACATCAGAGCTATCCTTATGTTGGTTATGCAATGCCCGCTTCTGCGCAGATTGCCGATGCAGAGCTTATGAAATATACTCTCGGATGTAACCTTGTAAGAACATCACATTATCCTGACTCAATCCATTTCCTCGACAGATGTGACGAAATCGGTTTGCTTGTTTTTACAGAGATGCCCAGTTGGCAGTTCCTCGGTGAAGGTGAATGGAGAAAAAACTGTCTTGACAATATCGAAAAAATGATTGTTCGTGACAGAAACCATCCCAGTGTTATTCTTTGGGGTGTACGTGTTAATGAAGGTGAAGATTGCGATGAATTTTATACAGAAACAAATGCTCTCGCAAGAAGTCTTGACCCAACTCGTCAGACAGGCGGTGTAAGAAATATGCCTTTCAGCCACTTGCTTGAAGACGTTTATACATTCAACGACTTCTCTCATTCAGGCAAAGGAATGAAACTGCTTCCTCCTGCACTTGTGTCAGCGAGTCTTAAGGCACCTTATCTTGTAACTGAATATAACGGTCATATGTTCCCTACAAAGAGCTTTGATCGCGAAGCTTTGAGAACAGAACACGCTCTTCGTCATGCAAGAGTACAGAATAAGTCTCACGGTACAGACAGAATCAGCGGTGCAATCGGTTGGTGTATGGCTGACTATAACACACATAAAGACTTCGGCAGTGGCGACAAAATCTGCTACCATGGTGTTACGGATATGTTCCGTATTCCCAAACTTGCTGCAGCAGTTTATTCTTCTCAGCAGGATGAAATTCCTGTACTTGAAGTTTCTTCTTCAATGGATATCGGTGACCATCCCGGCGGAATTCAGGGACCTGTTCACATCTTCACTAACTGTGACTATGTGAAGGTTTATAGAAACGGTGAATTCAAGAGCTACGCATATCCTGATAAGAAACGTTTCCCGCATCTTCCTCATCCTCCTGTTATGCCGGATGATTTCATCGGCGATGCTCTTCTTAAAGATGACGGACTTGATGAGGTAACTGCTAAAAATCTTAAAGCCGCTCTCTGTGCTGCAAGTGTTTATGGTTTTATAATGCCGCCACAGAACTATCTTAAAATTGCCTACGCTTTCCTTCATGGCAAGATGAATATTTCAGAAATGATTGAGATTGTTACAAAGTATTTTGCTAACTGGGGAGATTGTCAGGTAACTTATACTTTTGAAGGTTATAAAGATGGCAAGATGGTAAAATCAGTTACAAGAACTGCAGTTAATTCTCTTGATTTTACAGTTAAAGCAGATAAAGCAGAACTTGTTGAAGATGAAACTTATGATGTAACAAGAATTGAAGTTATTTCAATTGACCAGTGCGGAAACAGACTTCCTTATGATAACACACTTGTTAATGTTAAAATTGACGGCGCAGCCGAAGTTATCGGCCCCGATTCATTTGCACTTGTTGGCGGTGTAAGAGCTTTCTGGGTTAAGACAAAAGGCGAAACAAGTGATGTTAAAGTTACTGTTTCTGTTGAAGGCAGAGGCGAAAAGGTAATTGACCTTAAAGTTAAAAAAGTTAAATAATTGACAATTTTTGTATAATATGTTATAGTACTTGTATAAATATTCAGGAGGTATTTGTTATGAAAAAATTAGCAAAAGTTCTTTCATTAGTAATGGCACTTGTTCTTTGTCTTGCTCTTTTCAGTGCTTGCGGTGCTGAAAAAGGCGGAGAAAAACTTATTATGGGTACAAATGCAGCATTCCCGCCCTATGAGTATTACGATGGCGATAAAATCGTAGGTATTGATGCTGAAATCGCAGCTCTTCTTGCAGAAAAACTTGGTATGGAGCTTGAAATTACAGATATGGACTTTAACGGCATCATCAGTGCTGTTCAGAATGGTGTTGTTGATATCGGTCTTGCAGGTATGACAGTTACTCCTAAAAGACTTGAATCAGTTAACTTCTCTAATCCGTATGCAAAAGGTGTTCAGGTTGTTATTGTAAAAGAAGGCTCAGATATTAAAAAGATTGCTGATCTCGAAGGTAAACTTATCGGTGTTCAGGAAGCAACAACAGGTGACATCTATTCAACAGATGAATTCGGTGAAGGTAATATAAAGAGATATCAGACAGGTGCTGCTGCTATTGCTGCACTCCAGGGCGATATAGTTGATGCAGTTATTATCGATAACGAACCTGCAAAAGCTTTTGTTAAAGAAAATAAAGGTCTTACAATTCTTGAAGCACATTATGCTGATGAAGATTACGCTATTGCAGTAGCAAAAGACAACACAGAACTTCTTGAGAAAATTAACAAAGCTCTTGATGAACTTAAAGCAGACGGTTCAATAGATAAGATTGTTAACAAATATATTCCCTCATAAGTTGAAAAATTAAGAGGCTGCCTGAGTGACAGCCTCTTTTTGATGTATATTGATAATTTTTGAAAGGCAGATAATGAATGAGAGATTTCAAAATGTCTAAAAAAGTTCTCTGGATTTTGATTGTAGTTCTTTCTGCTGCATTAGTTTTCAGTTTTGCTGTTCCGGCTTTCGCTGCAGCTGCTGAATCTGTGCCTCAGGATGCAGGTGTTTTTGCTATTGTTAAAGAAGCTTTTTTAGAAGTAAAACACGACATATATAGTGTTTTGATAGAGAATGATAATTATAAGCACATTACAGATGGCCTTGCTGTAACAATTGAAATTACAATTGCAGCATTGTTTATAGGTCTTGCTCTTGGTTTTGTTGTTGCAATTATCCGTTCAACACATGATAAAACAGGTAAATTCAAGCTTTTGGATTCAATTTGTAAATTATATCTTACGGTATTCAGAGGTACACCGGTTATTGTTCAGTTGCTTATAATTTATTATTTGTGGCTGGGTAAAATGGGTGTTCATGAAAATATTGCGGCAATTATTGCGTTTGGTGTTAATTCAGGTGCATATGTCGCTGAAATATTACGTTCAGGTATTATGTCAATCGACAATGGTCAGTTTGAAGCCGGAAGAAGTCTTGGCTTCAACTATGTTAAAACTATGATTTATATTGTTCTGCCTCAGGCTTTGAAAAACACATTGCCTACTCTTGCAAACGAATTCATTGTTTTACTTAAAGAAACATCTGTTGCAAGTTTCATTGCAGTAAAAGATATGATGAAGGGCGCAAATGCTCTTGTTGGTTTCACATATAATATGAATGTACCCTACATTACTGTTGCACTTATTTACCTTGTAATGGTACTTGTATTACAGAAGGGTGTAAGTTTGCTTGAAAGGAGGCTTCGTAACAGTGACCACTGATAATAGTGTTATGATTAAAGTTGCCGGCCTCAAAAAAAGTTTTGGCGAATTGGAAGTTCTCAAAAATATTGATACTGAAATAAAAAAAGGTGAAGTTGTTGTTATTATCGGACCTTCAGGTTCAGGTAAATCTACTTTTTTACGTTGTCTCAACAGACTTGAAGAGCCTACAGAAGGTGTAATTGAGTTTGATGGTGTCAATATTATTGACAAAAAAGTAAACATCAATAAACACCGTGAAAAAATGGGAATGGTATTCCAACAGTTTAATCTTTTTAATAATCTTACGATTCTTAAAAATATTACATTAGCACCTGTAAAACTTGGTTTGATGAAGAAACAGGAAGCAGAAGAAAAGGCAATGGAACTTCTCAAGAGAGTTGGTCTTGAAGAAAAAGCAGATGCGTATCCGTCGCAGCTTTCAGGCGGACAGAAGCAGCGTGTTGCAATTGTTCGAGCTCTTGCTATGAACCCTCAGGTTATGCTTTTTGATGAGCCTACTTCAGCTCTTGACCCTGAAATGGTAGGCGAAGTGCTTGAAGTTATGCAGGAACTTGCACGTGAAGGTATGACAATGGTTGTTGTTACTCATGAAATGGGCTTTGCTAAAGAAGTAGGTTCAAGAGTTCTGTTTATGGATGAAGGCTATATTATGGAGGAAGCACCGCCTGAAGAATTTTTCACAAATCCCAAAACAGACAGATGTAAAGACTTCCTTTCAAAAGTTCTTTTATAAAAAATTAAACGGCTATCGGTTGATTACCGACAGCCGTTATTTTTATGTAATTTTAGGGCGTTATAAAATTTGAAGTTATGTATCTGATACCCAGGTTATAGAGGTATTCCATTTTTGAAAGTCTGTCAACAGTCCATACACAGACTTTAAGACCTGCTTTAATTGCTTTTTTGAAATCACTCTTTTTATTACTTGCACAAACTGCATACGCAAAGCCATATTTTTTTGCGTTTTCAATGCCCGTTTTATCAATTGTTTCAACAAGATACCAATATTCAGTATCAGGTGAATATTTCTGAAGTTTTACAAGCTTATCAAGGTCAAATGAGATGATTATTGCTTTATCAACTAGATTCTTCTCTTTGAGTTTATCAATAATATCAGTAAGCCCTGTATCATAACCTCCGCGTTTTATTTCGATTTCAGGTACTTTATTGTACTTAACACAGAGGTCAAGGTACTCATCAAGAGTAGGTAACTGAAGATTCTTATATTTTTCAAGACCATTTCCATAAGTGATTTTAAAATTACGGAGTTCGTCAAGAGTGTAATTGCTGATTTCGCCTGTACCATTGCAGGTTTTGTCGATAGTTGAGTTATGGCACACGACCCACTGATTATCTTTTGTGAGATGAATATCGCATTCTATCGCGTAAAATTTTTCTTTACATGCAAGTTCAAAAGCAGGTAAAGTGTTTTCAGGTGCAATACCTGAAAAACCTCTGTGTGCAGTTATAAAAACAGGGTCTTCTTTTTTTATAATCTTTGAAGTTGAAGCAGAAACTACACTGATTTCTTTTTTCTTTAAGATTTCACCTAAAAAATAAAGTCTGCATGCAACATAACCCCATGCTTGTTTAATGGTTATACCCATGTTTTTTCACCTCTGATTTATTAATAGCCGCATCTTTCAGGATGCGGCTATATTTGTTACTATTATTTACGCATAAGACCTTCACTTATAGCAAAGTCACGAAGAACTTCAAGTGAGTGTTTCTTCTGATCGTTGATAGAAGAACCTGTTCTTGTGTATGTATTCATTTTTGCACCGCAGAGAGAAGCCATATATTTTGCACTTGCAGTGAAACCGTTGTCAACTGTTTCAGCAAAAATGTCAACAAAGCGGTGGATTTTTTCTGCTTTTTCAATATCTTTTTCAACAAAGAAAGCATCGTACATTTTTCTGAGCATATATGAACCACATGTACTGGGAGTAGCAATAACGCCTCTTGCGCCTGCTTTGTAAGCTTCAAAGAGGTAGGGGATGTTTGCCTGAAGTACGTTTGTTTCACCCTGAACTGCAATTTTTTCTTTAATAAGAGGCATAACTGATGTTGTATCTTTAATACCTACGAATTTACCTGTTTCTGCAAGCTGACCGTAAGCTTTAGCTGTCATTTTGTGGTTCTGGAAACCGGGGAATTCATAAAGAAGAACCGGGAGTTCTGTGTGTTCTGCAAGGTCACAGAGATAGTGTACAATATAATCGTCATCACGGCCGTAACCTTTTGTTACGAAAACCAGACCGTCAACGCCTGTTGCAGACATTCTTTTAACTTCATCAATCTGTTCTTCTCTTGTTCCGAGGCTAAGGTTACCTGTTGCAAAAACAGGTTTTCCGTTAGCATATTTAACTACTGTTTCAGCAATCTTAAGTCTTTCATCAAGCTCAAGCTTTGCCATTTCTGAACTACCGCAAACAGGGAAAAGAGCGTGAGGATTTTCCTGTACCTGCCACTCTGTATAACCTTTTAATGCTTCGTAGTCAACTGACATATCATCATTGTAGGGTGTAAGCATAAGTGCATATACGCCTGCATATTTTTCCATCTGACCTTTAAAACTATTCATTGTAAGACCTTCTTTTTGAAAAAATTGTATAAACTATATACAATTTAATTATAAAACAAATATATATAAAATGCAATTATTTTTTGAAAATATCAAAGATTATTTTTGAAAATTTCGATACTTCTTTCCAAAATTCCATTAATGCCAGCAATCAGTGTGCCGTAATTTGTAATCGGTACGCCTGCATCACTTGCTGATTTGTTTCTGTATCGGATTTCTCTCTCGTTGAGCATACATCCGCCACAATGGACGATAAGCGAATATTTTTCGAGGTTTTCAGGAAATTGTCCACCTGACGTGAATTCAAAGTTAAGCTCCTTACCTGTGAATTCTGTAATCCAACCGGGGAGTTTAACTGTGCCGATATCTTCACATTGCCTGTGGTGTGTGCATCCTTCACAGATTAGCACTGTATCACCATCGTTCAGATTATGAAGCTTTTTAACACCCTCAACAGCACTTTTGAGTAACCCTTTATATCTTGCAAAAAGTATTGAAAAAGAGGTGAGGGGGATGTTTTCAGGGACAATACTTTTGATTTTATTGAAAATCTGGCTATCCGTTATAACCATTTTCGGATTAAATTGTAAAGCTTTTTCAAGTTGTTCAGGCTGAACAACAATACAAACGGCGTGCTTGTCAATAATATCTCTTATTGTCTGAACCTGAGGTAAAATCATTCTGCCTTTTGGTGCAGATGAGTCAATAGGAGTGATAAGTATGACAACATCGTTTTCTTCAATCAAATCAGAAATGATTTTTTTGTTTTCGTTTTCTGTTTTTATGAGTGTTGCGATTTTTTCTTTCAATTTGTTGATATTACTATTCG
The DNA here is from genome assembly GCA_045632485.1 of Acutalibacteraceae bacterium. Taxonomy (GTDB): domain Bacteria; phylum Bacillota; class Clostridia; order Oscillospirales; family Acutalibacteraceae; genus SIG575. The sequence continues at coordinate 18,573 of JAZQWT010000049.1, read as the reverse complement.
TAACAGCACTGACTTTCATAGAATTTTCTTCTGTTACTTGAAAATCAGATATATCAGATTTGTTGTAAACAATAAGGTAAGGGATTTCTTTTTTTACGAAAAGATTTATTAATTCTTCATCATCTTTTGTTTTACCAATGGTAGAATCAATAACTAATACAGCTACGTCTGTTTTATTAAGAATCTGACGAGCTTTTTTGACTCTTAATTCACCTACTAAACCTTCATCGTCAATACCGGGTGTATCAATAATAACAACGGGACCTAAAGGCAACAATTCCATTGCCTTTGTGACGGGGTCTGTGGTTGTACCTTTGAAATCGGCTACTATTGAAATCTCCTGACCTGTTATCGCATTTACAATGCTTGATTTACCTGCATTGCGTCTGCCAAAAAAAGCAATATGCGGTCTTTCAGCACTTGGAGTCTGATTAAGATTTGCTGCCATTTAAATCACCTTTATATTAAAATCTGAAATCTCTTTTGCCCAGATGGATATTATTAAGATAATCTTCTGCAATTTTTCTTACATTATCTTTTGGGATGTTTTTAAGTTCTTCGCGGATTAATTTTTCCCCAATTTCTTTTGTATCTTTACTTGCATAATCTTCAAGGAATTCCTTAAGTGTCATCAAAGCATTAGGATGGCAACAGTTCTGAATCTGTCCGCTTTTGAGTAAAGACATAAATCTGTCTCCTGTTCTGCCTTCTCTGTAACAAGCAGTGCAGAAACTTGGAATAAATCCGAGTTCCATAAGCCATTTCACAACTTCGTCAAGTGTACGCTGGTCTGAAACGTCAAACTGTTCAGATTCATGAGGACGTTCTTCTTCTGTATATCCTCCGACAGAAGTTCTTGAAGCACCGCTGATCTGAGAAACACCAAGTTTAAGCACTTTTTCTCTTACTTCCTGACTTTCTCTTGTTGAGATAATCATACCTGTATAGGGAACTGCGATTCTGATAAGTGCACAGATTTTTGCAAAGATTTCATCGCTGATACTGTTGTCAAAGGCTGTTGGGTCAATATCATCTGCTTTCTTTATACGCGGAACACTTATGGTATGAGGTCCAACGCCATAAGTTGCTTCAAGATGTTCAGCATGCATAAGAAGTGCTGCAAGTTCATATCTGTAAAGTTCAAGACCGAAAAGTACACCGAGACCAACGTCGTCGATGCCGCCCTGCATTGCTCTGTCCATTGCTTCCGTGTGGTAGGCATAGTTGTGTTTTGGTCCTGTAGGATGAAGTTTTTCATAACTTTCTTTGTGATAAGTTTCCTGGAAAAGAATGTATGTTCCTATACCTGCATCATGAAGTTTCTTATAGTTTTCAACTGTTGTTGCAGCGATGTTTACGTTAACACGACGTATTGCACCGTTTTTATGTTTGATAGAGTAAATTGTATTGATACATTCTATAATGTACTCAATAGGGTTATTCACAGGGTCTTCACCGGCTTCAATGGCAAGACGCTTGTGTCCCATATCCTGAAGTGCAATTACTTCTTTTTTTACTTCTTCCTGAGTAAGTTTCTTTCGTGCAATGTGTTTGTTTTTATAGTGATAAGGGCAGTAAACACAACCGTTTACGCAATAATTGGAAAGATAAAGTGGCGCAAACATAACAATTCTGTTGCCGTAGAAATCTTTCTTTATCTGTGCTGCCAATTCATACATTTCATTGTTTATTTCTTCGTTATCGCAAGCAAGAAGTACAGATGCTTCACGGTGAGTAAGTCCTTTACGGTGTTTTGCTTTTTCAATTATTGATTTTACATATTCGATGTCGTTTTTCTTTTCATCTGCGAATTTTAGTGAATCAAGCACTTCTTCATGGCAGATGAATTCTTCAGCTTTGGTTGATTTAGGGTTATACATATCTATCTCTTCTTTCAAATATTATTTGTTTTTGTAATCGCCGCGCGAAACAACTATTTCGTATCCGATTTTTTTCATACTTTCTTTTAAAAGAGTCAGGCTTTCTGCGGCTTCAGCACCACTCGAAAGTTTATTGTTGTAAAGCATATATTTATCTCTTACGTTTTCTGGAGAAAGATTCGGCATTACAACATTGGCACCCCACAGTATACCTTTTTCCCTGCCATCGTTTTCTAATGAGCCGAGAGCTGTTGTAGCAGGCAAAAGAACATTTGGTAACATTAATCTGATGATACTTAAAATTTTACAGGTGAGATTTGCATCTCCTGCTTTTTCATTCCTGAATGGTGTATCTTTATGGGGGATAAAAGGTCCTACTCCTACCATCTGAGGTTTAAAATTTGCAATAAAAAGTAAATCATCTGCAATATTCTGTATTGTCTGATGTGGTGAACCTACCATAAATCCACAACCTGTCTGAAAACCGATTTCTTTTAAGTTTTTAAGACATTCAATTCTATTACTCAATGTTAATTCAGAAGGGTGTAGTTTTGAATAATGTTCTGAATCTGCAGTTTCATGACGCAGTAAATATCTGTCTGCACCTGCATCATAAAGTCTTTTATAATTTTCTTTTGTTTTTTCACCTAAAGATAAAGTTACTGCACAGTCAGGGTAAAGATTTTTAATTGAAGAAACTATGTCGCACATAATTTCATCAGTATAATATCCGTCTTCGCCGCCTTGTAGAACAAAAGTCCTGAAACCGAGAGCATAACCTGTTTCACAGCAGGTGAGTATATCGTCTTTCTTTAACCTGTATCTAGAACAGTTTTTATTGCTTTTTCTTATACCACAGTAATAACAGTCATTTTTACAAATGTTTGAAATTTCAATAAGTCCTCTTGTATATACGTGGTTTGAAAAAACTTCTTTTCTTTTTTTTACGGCACATTCACGTAAATATTCATTTGTTTGTATATCGTCACATTCGAGTAAAGATATTAATTCATCCTTTGATAATATCCCATTGTCAGCAAGTTTATTAACTATATTTTTCATTATTCTACCTCATTTTCAAAGTCATAATTTGAAAATGCAGTTTTAGCGCTTACGCCATCAAGTCTGCCAATTTTGCCTGTCAGTGAATTGATTGCATCAGTAGGTGCCTCAAGAGCAACGCTTATAATGCTTATTTTTCTTTTTTTATAAGGAATACCCATTCTGCCAATAATGTACTCGCCATATTCATGCAGAACAGAATTGAGTTTTTCAACGCTTTCATGGTTTTCAACGATAATTGAAATCAATGCAACACGTGTTTTCATAAAAATTCCTCCGAATAAAAATAGCTGCACCACGTGAGGGTACAGCTACAGAATTTTTGTAATATTAAATACAAAGGTGTTGTTTTGTAGCTTTCGCCTCAAAAAAATTTCAGCGTCAGGTACATATTTATAAAATCATTTCATTGAAATCATTATAGCACATTGATAAAAAATTATCAATACTTACTTGAAGGATTTCAAAAATTTTTTTCGCCATCTTTTTTTATAAATAATTGCAAGTCGTGAAAGTACAATATCGTACATATAAAAGAAAATACTTACAAAAATGACAATAACAGGGGCCATATACCATTTTGTAAGATATGGTGTTATCCATTCTATACCCTCAGTGTCAATTCCGAAGAATTTTAGTGTTATATAATAGCTTAAAAGTAAAACAATATTAGCAATTATTATTTTGAAAGCAAATGCAATATATTTGGAAAATTTGCTTTCAAATATAGTTTTTATTACAGGATAGTAACCGAATATTAATGCATATGATGCACCTGCAGATTTATCAGGAATCAGTATCAAGGAGAGTATACTTACGCAAGCATAGACCAGTAATGCCCATTTGTTACCACATTCTGTTACTACTATAATAATAAATGCACCGCAAATGGCGGGAATCGCATATGATAAAAAAGGAACAACGGTTGTCGAAAGCATAAGTGCAATAGATAGCCCTGTTATTATGGCGCCTAAAGCAGTTTTTGAAGTGTTTTTCAAGTAATTCACCCCGATAAAAATATAATACTACTGATTCATTCTATAATAATTATTTGCGATTGTGATTAACATATTGTAAATTTTACAAAAAATAGCCCTGCCGCACGCGACAGGGCTAAATAAGCATAAATTAATCTTTGAAGCCTTCGAAGCCTTTGAAGATTGCTTCTGTGTAAACGTTACTTTCGTTTTTGTCGTGAAGGGGATACCAAACCTGTGCAAAGAAGGGATTGATTTTTGCTTCTGCGTCATAATCCCAATGGAATTTCTTACCTTCGCAGTTTGTGGGAAGTTCAGAGGGACACCAGTGACCACCCTTAAGAACAAGGTTAGCTGACATCATGAATTCGTGACCTCTTGCACATTTCCATTTGATGGGTGTATAGAAATCAACGTATTCTTCTTCAGTAGCAAGGCATTCACCGCCACGGAATTCAGCAGCTTTCTTAAGGTCATCAAGAGTGATGTCTTCAATTGCTTTGCTTTCATCATAACCATGGTCAAGATATGATCTTTCTTTTGTGGGACGTTCTGCATCGGGGTTGTATTCTTTCCATGTGCCGATGCTGTTGTATTCGTCAATTGAACCCCAGTAAGCAGAGATTCTGTCCTGAACTTTGTTTGCAAGCCACCAGTTTGTACCGTAAATTTCCTGTTCAGAAATCTTTTTCATTACCATTTTAACAATACCGGGGAAAAGTTTAGCAGCAGGTGCTAATTTCATATAGAAAGGAGCCTGTGATTTGATGTAATTGAAGTATTCTTTTACAGGCATATTTGCACGGAAATGGAGATAATCATCAAGAACATCACTGTCAAGATACCACTGACCATGGAAGTTACGAGTTACAAACCAGTTACGGTCGAAGAGTTTCTGAACTTTGCCAACGCCAAGAGCGTCAAGAAGAAGTTCTTCAAATTCATAGTTTGTAATTCTGTATTCATCACCTGAACCGATGTTGTAGAATCTTCTCCAGAATTCTTCAGGAACATTTTCGTCGCAGATATTAGCAAGAAGACGACCTGAGTCTTCAACAGTTGCCCATTCAAGAACACCATTGAGGGGAACATGGAACATAATGGGGTCCATATTTTTGATAATATTGCGATAAAGGATACCTGACTGACGGAGTGATACCCAATGTTTAAGACCTGATTCAGCAAAGATCTGTTCAGCGAGAACCTTACTTGCTGCGTAGTGGTCATAAATACTGATTTTGATGGGGTCACCTGTACGAGCCCAATGAATAGGAGCATTTCTGTCACCTGTTTCAGCAACAGTACCTATGTAAACAACCTTGATGTCATCAGCGTTGGGCTGTTCTTTAACTGCGTTAACAATATTTCTTGCAGCTGTTGTATTTGTAACAACAGTCTTTGTGGGATAGTAGTCAGCACTCGGAGATACCATACCACCAACATGAAGTACATAGTCTGAGCCTTTTACGCATTTGAGAACGTCTTCGTATTTTGCAAGGTCACCCCAAACAAGTTTAACTGAAGGATCGTTTTCATATTCTGCGAATTTTTCGCGGTTTTTCTTGCTTCCTCTGTTAAGAAGAACGATGTTGTATTTATCTTTTTTTGCGTAGAGTTCTTTAAAACCTGCCCATCCCATATTACCTGATGAACCTGTTAAAAAGACGGTTTTCTTAGACATTTTTTATTGCCCCTTTCACTATAAAAATATACACAAATATATTACCATTTTTCATAATAAAATGCAATGTTTTTTTAACTTTTTTTAATTATTTTCATAGAATAAATTAGATAACTATAAAGGGATGATACATATGAACGAAAAATGTTTATTATCTCAATTAGAAGAAGGTGAATATGGCGTGGTAAAGAAAATAGCTGTTACAGGGAATATGAGAAGACGGCTTCAGGACTTAGGTTTAATTTGCGGAATGAAAATAAAATGTTTGTTTAAAAATGTTCAGGGAAACGTAAGTGCGTTTAATATAAGAGAGGCAGTTATTGCATTAAGGGATAAGGACTCATCTTTGATTGAAGTTGAAAAACAGGGTTTAGGTGATTGAACGATGGGGCTTACTTTATCTTCAACAGGAAAGAAAATAGTCAGAGATGATTTATCCGAAATTGATTTAAGTAAAATAAGTGCAGATGGAGTTTTTGGCCTTGCAGGCAACCCTAATGTGGGAAAAAGTACACTTTTCAATAACTTGACAGGTATGCATCAACATACAGGAAATTGGGCAGGTAAAACCATATCAACTGCAACCGGTAAGGTAAAACATAATAATAAAGAATATCTGCTGTTCGATTTACCGGGAACATATTCTTTGCTTACTCATTCAAAAGAAGAAGACGTTGCACGTGATTTTATTTGCTTTAAAAATGCTGATAAAATTATAATTATTTGTGATGCTACTTGCCTTGAGAGAAATCTGAATCTTTGCTTACAGATTATTGAAATGACAGACAATGTATTGGTGTGTGTAAATCTGATTGACGAAGCTGAAAGAAAAGGGATTGAAATAGATCTGAATAAGCTGTCTGATGAGTTAGGCGTTCAGGTTATAAGTGTTGTTGCGAGACAAAAAAAGTCAGTAAAATCTTTGCTTGAATGTCTTGGCACTTCAGCTTGTAATAAAAAGGTTGTAATAAATTATCCGACCGTTGTTGAAGAGTGTGTTGATGTGCTTAAAGAATGTTTGATAAAATATAATTTTCCTTTTTCTGAGCGTTGGCTGGCAATAAATTTGCTGACAAACAGGGAAGAAATAACTAATAAAATAAAACAATATTTCAATGTTGATTTGTTATCAGATGAACAAGTGGTTTTATCATTAAAATCTGTAGATAAAATTTCTGAAAGATACGGACAAACATCGGAAAATATCACAGATAAAGTTGCAAGAAGTTTTGTGAAAAAAGCAGAAGAAATTTCTGATAAAGTAGTAGTAAAAGCTAAAGAAAAAGATAATGTTAAACTTGATAAAATACTTACCAGCAAATTTACCGGAAGACTGTTGATGATTACTTTGTTAATGTTTGTTTTCTGGTTGACAATAAAAGGTGCAAATTTACCCTCGGAATTGCTGAGCAGAATGTTCACAGCAGGAGAGCGGTACATATCAGATTTTCTAAAATATCTGAATACACCTGACTATATTTCTGACATGCTTGTTCATGGGATATTCAGGGTTCTTACATGGGTTATCGCAGTTATGTTACCGCCTATGGCAATTTTCTTTCCTCTTTTCACATTGCTTGAAGATTTGGGATATTTGCCGAGAATAGCATTCAATATGGATAATTTCTTTCGTAAATGCAATGCTTGCGGCAAACAGGCACTTACAATAAGTATGGGTTTTGGATGTAATGCAGCAGGGGTTACGGGTTCAAGAATAATTGATTCAGAGAGAGAAAGATTGATATCGATTCTTACAAACAGTTTTGTGCCTTGTAACGGCAGATTCCCAATGATGATTTCTGTAATTTCAATATTTTTTGCAACAACTTCTGTTTTTTCGGATATCATATCGGCACTGATGCTGACAGCTTTTATTTGTTTAGGACTTCTGATGACATTTGTTGTATCAAAAATACTTTCAAATACATGTCTTAAAGGAACAAATTCATCATTTGCACTTGAATTGCCTCCGTTCAGAAAACCTCAATTCAGTAAAGTTATAATAAGGTCTGTTTTTGATAGAACGCTTTTTGTTTTATTGCGTGCGATAGCAGTTGCGGCACCTGCAGGACTTGTTATCTGGCTGATGGTGAATATCAGGATTGACTCTGTATCTCTTTTTAAAATATGTGCAGATTTTTTAGACCCTTTTGCATCTCTTTTAGGACTTGACGGAGTGATTCTCATTGCATTTATTCTGGGTTTTCCTGCAAATGAAATTGTAATTCCTCTGACGGTTTTAGGGTATACACTCACAAATGAATTGCAACAGATTTCAAGTCTTGAAGTGCTTAAAAACATTCTGATTGAAAACGGTTGGACTCATGTTACTGCAATTTGTTTTCTTGTATTTACTTTAATGCATTGGCCTTGTTCAACAACATGTATAACCATATTCAAAGAAACGAGAAGCAGAAAATGGACGTTTTCAGGTTTCATTATTCCGACTTTATGCGGAATAGTAATTTGTTTCCTGATAAATACAATTTATAAAATAATAATGGCGGTATGACCTGAAGTCTACCGCCGTAAATTTTATTTATTAAGGTTGTAAATCAGGAATCTGTCGCTTACATCTTCTGCAGTGTTGTTAAAGAAACAGAGTCTGAATTTATAAGTAATACTTTCGTTTTTCTTAAGGGAAATTCCACCTCTGAAGAAAAGGTTGTTTGCAGCAAAAAGTCCATAGTTTCTTATATGCCAGCAAGTAGGATAACGCTCGTTATTTTCGTTATCAAAAACTGCAATGGCAACATCTTCGCCATCAAGTTTACCACCATATAAGCACCACTGGGCACTTTTACTCCAACATTCACTTTCACCGAAACCACCGTAAGAATTTTTCAGGTATCCGCCGTGGTCAACGTCAATATTTTCATTGACTCTTACGCCGAGAGGGCCTGCTTCTTTTGTGTTGCCGAAATTAATATCGCAGTAGTCTGCTTTGAAAGTTATTTCAATATCAACATATCTGCAATCTTCACTCTGGTTATACATTGTGAATTTTCTTGTTTCGTTTAAAAGTTTATTTTCATCTTTATCGAGCCAGATATTGTCTGCTTCGAAAGATGAAAACGCAGAGCCGTTAACAAAGCTTTTCGGTTTTCCTTTCTGAAGATAACCACTGTTTTCAGGCTCATTCCATAAATCCACACCGTTAACATCACCAATACCTACAAAAACTGAACGCTGATGCGGATGCTCAATGTGATGTAAATCGGGACGGGTGAAAGTGTTGCCTGTTTTAGTGATAACAGGTCCGAAAAATGGTTTTTTTATTTCAGAAAGATACTGATATGAAGAGAACAATTTACCATTATAAAAAATGTTGAGTTTTTCATTTTCTTCTTCAAAAGAGATTGTTTTTTCATATACTTCTGAAGAAAGAGTAAGTGTAACTTCTTCTGTACTGTCTGATGTTAAAATAACAATAACACCACCATCAGTTTTCTGAGCAGGGAAGGAGTTTCCTTTTTCATCAACTGCGCAAGTAACATTAATATCAATATCGTCACATTTGATAAACAAAGGTTCATTGCTGCAAGGTCTAACAGGTTTTATAGTTACTTTCATTACTTGAAAACCTCCCTGAGATAAGCTATTGCATCTTTGATGTTGTTTATGAAATCGTCATAAGAACTTTCGATTGAAACTGTTTTGTTATAGCCTGATTTATTAAGTGTTTCAGCAAAAGAGCGGATATATTCGTTTTCTTCACGAGTAGGACAAGTTCTTGTTACAGGGTTGTTGATATGCACGTGATAAAGTGCGTCAACAGTTTCTCCGATAACAGAAAAATCTTCATTTTCTACATACATGTGGAAAATATCTGCGAGAATTTTCACGTTACTTAAATTAAGCTTTTTGCACAAGCCATAAGCAGATTCAACTGTAGGCAAGAAGTTGCTTTCGTTATGATTCAAGGGTTCAAGAACAAGGGTGATATTATGCTGCTTTGCAAGTTCATTGCATTTTGTGATAAATTTTTCTAGCTTTGCAAGACCTTCTTCATAAGCCATTGTGTCAGGAATTCTTCTCGCACCGCCACTGCCGAAAACGATAATTTCAGCAGAAACTTTCTCCATTCGCCAGAATGCTTTTTTTACATATTCCCACATTTCGGGATTATCTTCAATAATTTTAAATTCAGACGGAACAAAGCAGTTGAAAGCACGGATTTTAATTTTCTTTTCAATGACTTTTTCAAAATCTTCATCAGATATGCTCATAAGAAGACCGACACTGCATTCAGCATAGTCATAGCCGTTTTTGATGATTTCGTCTGCACCCCACAACAATACATCATAGGATGAATATTTTTCCTTATCAGGTGCTTCGGGCATAAATGATGCACCGGGAATGCAACAACCAAACTCAACAGACATAATTTTTTCCTCAATCCTTGTTTGTGTTTTTAAGCTGATAACTTAATGTGAGAAGGCTATCAGAAAGGTGAACATTTTCAACAATTGTATCAGGATAAACAGAAAGAATATCGTAATGTGAATAGTTCCAGAAACCTCTTATACCGCAGTTGTAAAGTCTTTCAACAATTGATGCTGCAGGATTTGTGGGTACACAAATAATTGCAACTGTGGGTTTGTGGTGAGCACAGAATTCTTCAAGTGAACTGATTGAATAAATCTCAGTATTTTTAATCTGACTGCCTATAAGAGCAGGATTTTCATCAAAAGCACCGATAAGTCTGAATCCGCGTCTTTCGAATTCCATGTGACTTGCAATAGCACGTCCCAGATTACCTGCACCTACAAGAATAACATTCATAGCAGTGTCTACACCGAGAATATTGCCTATTTCTTCGTATAACTGCTCAACGTTATATCCGTAACCCTGCTGACCAAAACCGCCGAAACAGTTAAGGTCCTGACGAATCTGTGAAGCAGTGAAACCCATCATTTTTGAAAGTTCGCAGGAAGAAATTCTGATTATTCCGTCGTCTTTGAGTTTGCCGAGAAATCTGTAATATCTCGGCATTCTCTTGATGACAGACATAGAAATGTTATTGTTTTTGGGCATAAATAATACCTCGTTCTGAATATTTAATTAATTATTTACCGCTCTTAACTGTTTCCATAACATAGTTGCCGAATTCTTCGCAAGTGCAACCATTATCGCGGCCTGTGATTTTAAGTTTTGCTTCTTCGTACATACAGAAGTCAAGAGCTCTTTCAAGTGCGTCAGCTTTATCCTGTTTGCCGATGTGTGAAAGGAGCATAACTGATGCTCTGAGCATTGAGCAGGGGTCCGCATACTGGCCTCTGCCTTCGCTGATCATTCTGGGAGCTGAGTCGTGGATTGCTTCAAACATAGCATATTTTTTACCAATGTTTGCACTACCTGCAGTACCTACGCCACCCTGGAATTCAGCTGCTTCGTCAGTGATGATATCGCCGTAAAGGTTGGGAAGAACGAACACTTTGAAATCTGTTCTTCTTTTGGGGTCAATAAGCTTTGCAGTTGTTATGTCGATATACCATTCATCTGTGATGATTTCAGGATAATCTTTACCGATATTTTTACAGATGTTAAGGAATTTACCGTCAGTTGTTTTGATGATATTTGCTTTTGTGATGATAGAAACTCTTTCTTTCTTGTTTCTTCTTGCATAATCATAAGCAAGCTTTGCAATTCTTTCGCAACCTTCAGTTGTTGTAACAACAAAGTCCATTGCAAGGTCATCAGTTACGTTAACACCTTTTGAACCTACTGCATAAGCACCTTCTGTGTTTTCACGGAAAAATGTCCAGTCGATACCTTCTGAAGGAACTTTAACAGGACGGAGGTTTGCAAAAAGGTCAAGAGCCTTTCTCATTGCAACGTTAGCACTTTCGATGTTGGGCCAGGGATCGCCTGCCTGAGGAGTAGTTGTAGGTCCTTTAAGGATAACATGGCATGATTTGAGTTCTTCAAGCACGTCATCGGGAATTGCTTTGTTTGCTGCAACGCGGTTTTCGATTGTAAGACCATCGATTACTTTGAATTCTATTTTGCCTGCTTCAACTTCTTCTTTGAGCATGAATTCAAGCACACGTGCACTTTCTTTTGTGATGATGGGGCCGATACCGTCACCGCCGCAAACACCGATGATGATTTTGTCAAGTTTTTCATAATCTACAAAATCGCCCTGCTGTTTGATTTTGTCTGAACGTTCTGACTGTTCTCTGATAAGAGCCTCGAATTTTTCTGTAGCTAATTTAATCTGCTGTTCTGTCATTTTAATAACTCCTTATAATTAAACTTTTTCTCTTGTGTAGTTAAGAAGTCCGCCTGCAAGAATCATATCTGTCTGACGTTCTGAGAATTCATAAGCAAGGGGATAAGATTCGTTCTTTGTGATGTTTTTAAGAGTAATATCAAGTTTGTTCTTGATTGAATCTTTGATGTTTTCAATTGCGAGTTCATCACCCTGGTCGATTCTGTCATAATCATCCGCATTTGCAAAAGTAAAGGGAACAATACCTGCGTTGATAAGGTTTGCCATGTGAATACGTGCAAAAGATTTAGCAACTACGCTCTTGATTCCGAGATAGAGTGGAACAAGTGCTGCGTGTTCACGTGATGAACCCTGACCATAGTTTGCGCCGCCGATGATAATACCTTTGCCTTCTTTTTTGCAGTTTTCTGCAAAGTTTTCATCGCACTGTCTGAAACAGAAGTTTGAAAGGAAGGGGATATTTGAACGGTAGGGGAGAATTTTTGCACCTGCAGGCATAATGTGGTCAGTTGTGATGTTATCGCCGACTTTTAAAATTGCTTTTGCTTCAATTTTTTCACCAAGTGCTTCACCAACGGGGAAGGGTTTGATGTTGGGACCGTATTTAACTTCAACTGCGTCTGCTTCTTCTTCGCTTGCAGGAAGTAATACCATACTGTCGTTGATATCAAATTTTTCGGGCATTTCAATTACGGGAGCTTCGCCGAGTTTTCTGGGATCTGTGAATACACCTGTGATTGCACTTGCAGCGGCAACTTCAGGGCTTACAAGATAGATGCCTGCATCAGCAGTACCGCTTCTGCCTTCAAAGTTTCTGTTGAATGTTCTGAGTGATACACCTTTTGAGTTAGGTGACTGACCCATACCGATACAGGGACCGCAAGCACTTTCGAGAATTCTTGCACCTGCAGCAATCATATCTGCAAGAGCACCGTTAGTTGCAAGCATATGAAGAACCTGCATTGAACCGGGAGCGATTGCAAGGCTTACATTGGGAGCAACTTTTTTGCCTTTGAGAATTGCAGCAACTTTCATCATGTCAACATAAGATGAGTTTGTGCATGAACCGATACATACCTGGTCAACAGTGATTTCACCGATTTCCTCAACTGCTTTAACTCTGTCAGGCATGTGAGGACAAGCAGCCATAGGTTTGAGTGAAGAAAGGTCAATGACGATTTCTTCATCATAAACTGCATCTTCGTCTGCAGAAAGTTCAACATAATCTTCTTCTCTGCCCTGAGCTTTGAGGAATTCTCTTGTGATTTCATCTGAGGGGAACACTGATGTTGTAGCACCGAGTTCAGCACCCATATTTGTGATAGTTGCTCTTTCGGGAACTGTAAGTGTTTTAACACCTTCACCGCAGTATTCGATGATTTTACCTACGCCGCCTTTAACTGACATAATTCTGAGAACTTCAAGAATAACGTCTTTTGCAGCAACCCAGGGAGAAAGCTTGCCTTTAAGTTCAACTTTAACTGTTTTGGGGATTGTGATGTAATAAGCACCGCCACCCATAGCAACAGCAACGTCAAGACCGCCTGCACCGATTGCAAGCATACCGATACCGCCACCTGTAGGAGTATGGCTGTCTGAACCGATAAGTGTTTTGCCGGGAATGCCGAATCTTTCAAGGTGAACCTGATGGCAGATACCGTTACCGGGACGAGAATATCTTACGCCTCTCTTTTTAGCGCAGGACTGAATGAAACGATGGTCGTCAGCATTTTCAAATCCGGTCTGTAATGTGTTGTGGTCAACGTATGCTACTGAAAGTTCAGTTTTAACTCTCTTAACTCCCATAGCTTCAAACTCAAGGTATGCCATTGTACCTGTAGCATCCTGAGTCAATGTCTGGTCAATACGTATGCCGGCTTCTGTACCCTTAACGAGTTCGCCGTCAACGATGTGGTTTTTGATGATTTTTTCACTTATTGTGTAACCCATCATTAATTCCTCCAAAATAAACTTGTTTAATTTTTTAACAAACTCTATTTTATAACTTTGTCAGAATTTTGTCAATAGTTACTCCGGCACAAAATGTATATTATTTTTTAACAAAACATGTATTTATTAAAAATTATTAAGAAATAGGATGTTTTCTGTTGCCATAAAAAGTAAGTTGTGTTATAATGCATTAGTATAAAGAAAAGTATGCATAAAAGTGGGTATACCAGTGAAATTTTTCGTTTGAGAGGAGGGTGCCTGATGAAGAGAACGCTTAGTTTTTTTATGGTTGTGTTAATAGTTCTTACTGTATTTTCTTTAAGTGGTTGCAAGTTTTCTGTTGTTTCGGCTGATAAGTTAATCAGACCGCCGAAATCAGGTGCAGAAATTGAAAACGCAATTGAAGAGTTCGTCGGTGAAAGTATATTATTCAAAAGTCCGGTGAGCAGTACATCTGAGTATAATTCGCCGCTCACGCTTATTGATCTTGATTCTGACGGGACAGAGGAAGCGGTCGTATTTTACACAACTACGTCCAATGATACCAGTGTTCATCTCAATGTGCTTAAACACATTAATGATGAATGGACTTCTATTGGCGACTTCTCAGGGTACGGTAACAATATTGAGTCACTCTCGTTCAGGAATCTTTCAGCTAATATGTCACAGTATGATATTGTAGCAACATGGAGTTACATTGACAGCAAGGTTTTAACAATTCACAAAGTTTCGGGTACCGGACGAAGAGCAAAGTTGAAATCAGTTTGTAATGAATCATATTCAACTATGGGATACGTTGATGTAAACCGGGATGGATTGTATGAAATTTTCATTATCAGCGGAGATTTTGCTGATAAGTCAAAAGTTCCTGTAGCGAAAGTAATAAGAGTTGAAAAATATAATATTCTGAATATTGGTATGACTTCTCTTTCGCGTGATATAGCAGGTTTTATGAATTCTTATTGTCAGGAACTAAGTAATGACAACGTTTCGATGGTTGCAGTATACGATTTTGTAAATACGAATGGTGTATACGGAACAGATATTGTTTATTGGGATTGCAACCTTTCGAGTCTTAATGTAATGCGTGTTGATTCTGAAACAAATGCAGCATTTTCAACTACAAGAAATATTCAGGTTGCCAGCACCGATATTAATGCTGATACGTACATTGATATTCCGGTACAGGAACAGATTATAGGTTCAACCGTTGATAACAGCATGCATAATTCTGTAATCACTTATACCAAATGGTGTGAATTAATACCTGAATCAGATGGTATAAAACTAAAGAGGATAGGCGACTACAGACTTTATTTCACAGAAAAAGATTATTTTGAAATAAATGATGTGTGGTTACGTAATATTACCGTTGCTCGAAACACAAAAAATGACTCATGGTCTGTTATGAGTTATAATCCTGAATACGCAGCGATGGTTTCTGAACTTCTTATTGTGAGAAACGTAACACAGGATAGTGTCGAGGAATTTGTTCAGAATGGCTATAAACAACTTTCTTCTAATTCTACGGACGGTAAAGTAATCGTTTATATGATTACCGACGAAGGCAGTTTATTTGGTATAAATGACAATGACATTGTTAGTATAAATTTATAAGTGAAAAGGAGTATTGTTTTCAATGAAAAAAGTATTAGTTGCAGAAGATGAAGCTTCCATCAGAGAATTTATCGTTATTAACTTACAGCGTTCCGGTTATGAAGTTTGTCAGGCTGATAACGGCAGAGCTGCTTTGGAAGCATATGAGGCATCTGATGGTGATTTTGACGTTGTTTTGCTTGATATAATGATGCCGGAAATGGATGGCCTTGAAGTATGTAAGAGACTGAGAAGTATGAGTCAGACAGTAGGTATTATTATGCTTACTGCAAAAACTCAGGAAATTGACAGAGTAACAGGATTGTTAGTTGGTGCTGACGACTATGTTTCAAAGCCTTTTTCACCTTCGGAACTGATGGCAAGGGTTGATGCTATTTACAGACGTGTTGAAATGAACAAAAACCGTGAAGAGCCTCAGAAAAGTATGGTTGAATTAGGTGAATTTGTGCTTAATCTTCGTGATCATACATTAAAGAAAAACGGAGTTTTGATTGACCTTACTCAGGTTGAGTTCCAGATTATTGAGTACTTCTTTACTAATGAGGGCGCTGCTTTGAGCAGAACTGATATACTTAACCGTGTATGGGGTAAGAAATACTTCGGTGAAGAAAAAGTTGTTGATGTTAATATCAGAAGACTTCGTATGAAAGTTGAAGATGAACCCTCAAACCCCAAACATCTTGTTACTGTCTGGGGTCTCGGATATAAGTGGGTAATCTGATTTATATAGTAAATTTATTCTAATTTGAAAGGCGGGTGATATGATTGAAACTTAAAACTTTACTGGAAAAATACAGAATTAAAGGTATACGTGCCACGTGGCTTAAAAATTTTGTTTTGGTTTCTGTTATTATTGTTTCTCTTGTGTCGCTTGCCGCAGGTCTTCTTGTCAGATGGTATTATTATAATTCGGTTTCAATGTCATTACAGTCTCTGGACACTAATCTTGTGCAGAATTATTTTAATTCTTATCTGAATACAACAAAAGAGCAATTTGAAAACGGTGCAAAAAAATTTATTGATGAATTTTCCGGAAAAGATAAGGTTGAAGTCTGGGTTATTGATGAAGAAGGTAATGTAATAGTTACATCAAGTGGTTTTGGCGTATCTGATCATCCGATAATGCCTGATTATACTGAAGCTTTTTCATCAGCAGACGTTATCAGTAAATGGACAGGTAAAAATGAATATGGCGAAAAAGTCATGGCGATGACAGTACCTATTGAAAGATCTGATACGGGTGAATATACTTCTCAGGCTGCTATCAGATATATCGTTTCAATGGAAGATATTGATAATCAACTTTTAGTGTTATATTTTTACATTTTTATTGCAGCTCTGATTATCATTCTTATTGTTCTGTTTTCAGGTCGATTCTTTATAAGCTCAATTGTAAACCCTGTTGAAGAATTGAGTAAAACCGTAAATAAAGTGGCATCAGGTGATTATACTGCGAGAGTAAAATATGATGACGGAAATGATGAAATTCATAATCTGTGCAGTAATATCAATTCAATGCTCGAAGAAATCAGTGGAATGGACAGAATGAAGAATGATTTCATTTCCACTATATCGCACGAAATCAGAACACCTCTTACTGCGGTTAAAGGTTGGGGTGAAACACTTTTACAAGTTGGTGACAAAGACCCTGTTATGCTACAGAAAGGTCTTGAAGTTATTATCAATGAATCAGGAAGGCTTTCTGAACTCGTAGAAGAACTTCTTGATTTCTCAAGAATGCAGAACGGTGCTTTAAAATTAAAGAAAGAAAAAATTGATATTCTTGCCGAACTTGACGAAACTGTTTTTGTGTTCAGAGACAGAGCGGTACGTGAAGGTATTGATTTTGTTTATACAGCACCTGAGGAACCTGCGCCAATGTTCGGTGATCCCAACAGAATCAAGCAAGTGTTCACAAATGTGCTGGATAATGCACTTAAATATACAGATCAGGGCGGTAAGGTTACGGTTAATGCTGTAATTCAGACGGACGGATTTTTGAATGTATATTTTATTGATACAGGTTGCGGTATTTCTCCGGAAGATTTACCGAAGGTTAAAGAAAAATTTTATAAAACGAGTATCAACTACAGAGGTTCCGGTATCGGTCTTGCCGTTGCTGAAGAAATTGTAAAATTGCACGATGGTGAAATTGAAATTTCAAGTGTTCTCGGTGAAGGCACAACTGTTAAGTTGATTTTACCTCTCGAAAAAGTACAACAAGCAATGAATGCAGTTGAAAAGGAGTAATATATAATGGCTAAAGTAAAAAGAATATCAGTAGGTGGTCAGGCTCTTATTGAAGGCATTTTAATGAAAGGTCCCAAGTGCTCTGCGATGGCATTAAGACTTCCTGACGGCTCAATTGAAGTTGAAGAAAAGAAGATGTCTTCTCTTAAAGATAAAAATAAAATTTTCGCACTTCCCGTTATAAGAGGTATTGTGGGATTTGTTGAAAGTATGATTGAAGGCTACAAATGCCTTATGGAATCAGCAGAAAAAGTAAGTTTTGATGAAATCAAAAACGATGACGATATTGAAAATATGTCAAAGGTTGACAGATGGATTACTGAGCATTTCGGTGAAAAAATGGTAACAGCAATCTCAATTGTTTCAATCATTCTCGGTTTCGGTCTTGCTTTTGCCTTGTTCTTCTATCTTCCCACACTTGCTGCAGACTTTGTAAATAACATTACTGACGGTGCGGTTGCAAATTTCAGAGTTATTATTGAAAGCCTTGTGAGAATAATTATTTTTGTTCTTTATATGGTGCTTGTTTCACAGATGAAAGATATCAAGCGTATGTTTATGTATCACGGTGCTGAACATAAGGCTATTTTCTGCTTTGAAGCAGGAAAAGAGCTTACCGTTGAAAACGTAAGAGAAATGAGCAGATTTCACCCCAGATGCGGCACAAGCTTTATGTTCGTTATGATTCTTATCAGTATGATTCTCTCATCTATAGTTTCTTTTGCTTTTCCTGAACTCAGAGATTCGAGATTTGTCTGGATGATTTTTTCAATTCTTCGTCTTCCTGTTGTAATGGGTCTTGGTTATGAGTTCATAAAATTCGCAGGTTGCCACGATAATATCTTTGTAAAAATTGCGTCTGCACCCGGTCTCTGGATGCAGCGAATCACAACTAACGAACCTACAGATGATATTATTGAA
>JAZQWT010000048.1:0-2215 GCA_045632485.1 Acutalibacteraceae bacterium | reverse complement strand
CATTATGAGAGGCTTGAGAACAATTCCCGTTCTTGCTGATTTTGCAGCTGATATGGAAGAAGTTTGCCCTGATGCATGGTTCCTGAACTACACAAACCCCATGGCAATCCTTACAGGCTTTATGACAAGATATACAGGCGTTAAAACTATCGGTCTTTGCCATAGCGTGCAGACTTGCTCACGCGACCTTCTCGGCGGTTTAGGTATGGAAGATAAAATCGAAGGCAGATATGACCTTATCGCAGGTATCAACCATATGGCGTGGCTCCTTGAAATCAAAGATAAAGACGGCAACGATCTTTATCCCGAAATCAAGAAAAGAGCACTTGAAAAAAATGATAAGGCTCTTCTCGGTGAAATTGAGAAGCACGGCGATATGGTAAGATATGAATATATCAGAAGACTTGGCTATTATTGCACAGAGTCAAGTGAACACAATTCAGAATACAATATGTTCTTCATCAAGGATAAATATCCTGAAATGATTGAAAAATACAATATTCCTCTTGACGAATATCCCAGACGCTGTGTAAATCAGATTGCAGGTTGGGAAAAGGAACGCGACAGCATTCTTGCTGACGGTAAAATTACTCACGAAAGATCACACGAATACGCATCATATATTATGGAATCAATGGTTACAAACAAACCCTACAAAATCGGCGGTAATGTTTATAATGGCGGTCTTATCGAAAACCTTGATAAAGATGCTTGCGTAGAAGTTCCTTGTCTTGTTGATGCAAGTGGTATTCATCCCTGCAGAATCGGAAAACTTCCCGTTCAGCTTGCTGCAATGAATATGACTAACATCAATCCTCAGCTTCTTACAATTGAAGCTGCAGTTACACGCAAGAAAGATGCAATCTATCAGGCTGCAATGCTTGATCCTCACACAGCATCAGAACTCAACATCGATGATATTGTTAAAATGGTTGATGAACTCATTGAAGTTCATGGTGACTGGATGCCTAAATACCATTAATTGAGGTTAGTTATGGCAAGCAAAGATAAACGTTTTGAAAAAATCTATTCACAGGGTGCTCTTGAAACTATAGAAATCTGGGTAGATAAAGTAACAGGTGTAAATTATATTTTTCGCCAAAGCGGATACGCAGGTGGTATGACACCGCTTCTTGGTAAAGACGGAAAACCTGTAGTTTCGCCAATAGATTAAAAATTCAAAGCAGAGTTGAGTGAAATCAACTCTGCTTTTCTTTTAATCTGTTAATTTGTTTATTAAAAAAATCTGTGTAAATCAAAAAATTCGGATGGTCAAGAATCGGAATCAGCGACAATGCTTTTTCTGTTTCATCTATCGCTTTCTGTATATCTCCGTCAGCCTCATAACATTCCGCAAGCTTCCACATCATCTGAATTAAATTTTCAAAGGAAATCCACTTTTGTTTTTCTGCAGCTCTGAATTTTGGCTCACCCTCTAAAAGATACGCCATTTCAGTAAGTTTTGTGAAATAAATTTCAGGTATTTGTTCAATTGCCGCTTCTGCACTTTTCAGGTCGCCTTTCTTTTTATATGCATATGCAAGAAAACGCAGTGCATCATATTTCACTTCAGCGAGTCTTGTTTTTTCTGCGAGCTCTGATGCCATTTCTATTGTTTCATCAGGGTCAGCCACAACATAAAGCATATTGTTAACAAGAATATCGTTTTCAGGATACATTTTCAGACCTTCTTCCAGAATCTGTCTGCTTTTTTCGGGGTCACTTTCTCTGTACTCATATGCATTCTCAACTATTTTCTTGATTTCTTTTTCCATTTTAGACAAACTGAAATCAAAAAGTTCATCCGTGGAAACTCCGAAATAATTCGCAAGCAATGGCATAAGTGTTATATCAGGTAAAGCAATATTGTTTTCCCATTTACTCACAGCCTGAAAAGATATGCCAACAGCATTGGCAAGCTGTTCCTGTGTAATTCCTCTTTTCTTTCTCAACTCTTTAATTTTGCTTCCTATGTTCACACTGACCACTCCTTCAAGCAGAATATATCACAAATTTCACATATTAACAATAACATATCAATCGATATTTTTCAACTGTGAGTTGAACTTTGAAGTAAATTATAATTTATCGAGTTGTTAAAATTAATCGTTGCCTCCCTTGCCTAAAGGGAGGGGGACCGCGTAAGCGGTGGAGGGATAAAAGTTAATTTGAATAAACTTTAAAAATATCCCCCAGTCAAAACCTACGGTTTTGC
>JAZQWT010000047.1:0-13830 GCA_045632485.1 Acutalibacteraceae bacterium | reverse complement strand
AACAAATCTTTATAAACTTTATATCAGTAAATCTGATATTTCACTATGACGTACCACATCTGATTATAATTTTATATTATATGTGTTATAATCGGTTATACAAAAAATTTATAAATAAGAGGATAAGGAGATGTAAAAATGATTAAAAAAATTCTGTTAATTGTATTATTAGTATTGGTTGTTATTTTTGTTGCAGGTATAATTTATTTTGAAATTGAACCTAAAAACACAAAAGTTGACTATGAACCTGCAGATTCACATAAGGTAACAGACACAACAATAAGATTCAATTCCGACGGCAAGCTTAAGATATTGCATATTGCCGACACACATCTTAATTATGACAAGCATTTTGATGCATCGATATGGGTAATTGCTGAAGCCTGTGATGTAGAGAAGCCTGATCTTGTTGTGCTTACCGGTGATAATACACATCCTGACGAGGATCCGGAAAAAACCAAGAAGCTTATCAATTCTCTTATGAATATTTTTGAGTCAAGAAATATCCCTGTTGCCGTAACCTTCGGTAATCACGATGCTGAAAACGATTCCATGACAAGAAAAGATATTATGGAATATTACAAGACTTTCTCCTGCGTAATAACTGCCGATGACAGTACGGATTTCAAAAACTGTGCAACATTCAATATTCCCGTTCTTGCTTCTGACAGCGACAAAACTAAGTTCAATCTCTGGGTGTTTGACTCAGGCGATTATGATGAAGACGAACCGAGACATTATGACCGTGTACGCACCGAACAGATAGAATGGTATAAGAAGGTTTCTGCAAATCTCAAAAAAGAAAACGGTGGTGAAACAGTTAACTCTGTTGTTTTTCAGCATATAATTGTTCCTGAAATTTATGATGTTCTTAAAAAGGTTGATTCAAAGAAGCTTTATGCAATTAAGCATATTTACAACAAAGATGAATATTATATGTTTGATCCTGATGAGGTCAATTACGGCAAGCTCAACGAAAAGCCCTGTCCCGGTTATTACAATGACGGTCAGTTTGATGCCTTGGTTGAAAACGGCGATGTACTCGCAATGTTTACAGGTCACGACCACACAAATGCTTTCGGTGTAAGAAATCAGAATGTTGACATTTACACTTCTCCTATGACCCGCTACAAAGGTCTTGCTTATACAACTCAGTATGGTTACCGTGTAGTTGAAATCGACGAAAAGGATACCTCAAAATATGAAACAAGAGTTGAACGCCTTTATGATGTTTTTGACTTCGGTTACATAAAGACCGCAAAAGATAACGGTGACAAATATTCAACGAGAATTGCCTTCGAGCTTGCAGTTAAGGGTAAGGCTCAGGAAATCTGTATGAAGCTCTGGCATTCAACGGTAGAATTATTCACAGGCAGAACAGTTGTATATCCGGATTGATAAAATCCGTAAGCATCAGCGGTTGGTCTTAATATAGAGTAACTGGGTGTAATTAATTGTGGTTCTTTTATGAGAAGCACTTCTGAAAATCGACGGATTTCGACAGAGGTTCGTCGATTTTACTTTTTGCATCTTCACTATTAACTCCTCACTGACTTCCGGATCGATTTTTGGTAAGTAAGAATCCGACTCATAACAAAATCAAAGATTTCTTTATTTCGGAGAACCTTGTTACACGTAAACTCGTAATAAGTATTTTTGCAAGGCTTTACCTTGCTCTTTTTGTTTTTGAGTGATATAATCTTTTTAGTAGCTTCTGAATTATCGGATAGTTTTAATAATATCTTTTTCATAGTTAATGAAAGTATATCAACATAACGGAGAATAATATGAACAAAATTACAGAAATAACAGATTTTCTTGCTCCTGAGCTGGATGTGTATGCACGGTTAACCGAGGTTCAGCTGTTAAACAGAGAGTTTCCTGAAAAAGGCTTATTTATAGCAGAAAGCCCGAAGGTTATTGAACGTGCTCTTGATGCAGGATACGAACCGGTTTCATGTCTTATGGATAAAAGGCATATTGAGGGTGAGGGAAAGAGGATTCTTGACAGAATAAAAGATACTCCTGTTTTTTGTGCAGAATTTGACGTTCTGACACAGTTGACAGGCTTTAAGCTTACAAGAGGTATGCTGTGTGCTATGAAACGGAAGCCGCTGCCTGATGTAAGAAAAATCTGTGAAAACAAAAGCAGGATAGTTATACTTGATAAAGTTATGAATCCGACTAATGTAGGTGCTATAATCCGTTCAGCTGCGGCATTGGGAATGGATGCAGTAATTCTCACCCAGGGATGCTCTGATCCTCTGTACAGACGTGCTGCGAGAGTCAGTATGGGCACTGTGTTTCAGATTGAATGGACATTTCTGCCTGATGATAGTCTTGATGCGATAAAGGCTCTCGGCTTTAAAACTGTAGCAATGGCACTTAAGGATAATTCTCTTTCTATCAATGACGAAAGATTGACAAAAGAAAAGAAGCTTGCCGTTATTATGGGAACAGAGGGCGACGGACTTTCTGACCAAACCATATCTGATTGCGATTTTACCGTAAAAATACCCATGTACCATGGTGTTGATTCCTTGAATGTTGCTGCAGCATCTGCAGTTGCATTTTATCAGCTTGGTAATAAACATAACGATGTCTGAACTGACGTGAAAATTACAGAAATCAGATTTGCTTGATAATTTTACAGATAAAAATCAGCAGCGGTTTTTTAATGAATAAACTAAAAAACAGGAGGAAAAAGCAATGGCAAAACTGGAGAAAACAATCAGCGGAGATTTTGTGCAGATATTGAATAAGATTGAAAAAGGTATACTCAACGGAAGTGTATCGGCTTCATTGGAGGATTCAAGTGATATTTGTGACGGTGATGCGAAATGCAGTGTGCGTGTATTTGAGAGATACAGTTATGCAGGCGGAAACCGTGTGAGTATGAATGTTACTCTGTTTCAGAACGGAAACGGTCCTGTTTTTCTTTCGGCAATTACATCCGGCGGAAGTCAGGCAATGTTATTTAAAGTCAACACTCTGGGTGAAGAGGCTTTTCTCGATAAACTGAGAGAAATTTTATGATTAATAAAGTTTCACTTTGAAGAGAGTGTAATATGTAATCTGATTTTTCTTATACCGACGGTGATTTTTACCCCACTCAACCATTGGTATGTGTATTTTATATCGTAAATCATCTATAATTAAGGTGAAAGGAGGTAACATATGGACCAGATAAAAACAGGCAGGTTTATTGCCGAGTGCAGAAAAAAGCAGAATCTGACACAAATGCAGTTGGCGGAAAGACTGAACATCACCGACAGAGCCGTGTCAAAATGGGAAAGAGGCAAATCTTTACCCGATGCTGCTATTATGCTGGAATTATGTGGTATTCTTGAAATCACCGTAAATGATTTATTAAGTGGGGAGGCAGTTACAGTGGATAATTACAACAAAGAACTGGAAAATAAACTTATTGAAATGGTAAAACAGAAAGAAGAAAGCGACAGAAGATTACTGACACTGGAATGGGTTATAGGAATTTTGTCATGCATTATTTTGTTTGTGCCCATAATGATTGGCTCATTGCTTCCGATGGAAGACTGGAAGAGAATAGCTCTTGTGTTTTCAGGATTTATACCTGCAATTATAGGGTTTGCTTTTACAATGAAAATCGAACAGGTTGCAGGATATTATGAATGTAAAGAATGCGGACATAAATATGTGCCGACCTTTAAGGCTGTTAATTTATCGCCTCATATGGGCAGAACAAGATATATGAGATGTCCCGAATGTAACAAAAAATCATGGCAGAAAAAAGTTATAAGTAAAGATTAAAATGAACTCCCGCTTACAGTCGGTAAGCGGGAGTTTTTGTCACTTAAGTATTTTGTGCGGAAACTGTTGTTTTTTACAAAAAATTGTTGTTTATATAGTGGCTGATTCAATGAATTTTATACGCAAAAAACCCCTCGCAGATTTGCTCTGTGAGG
Organism: Acutalibacteraceae bacterium; assembly: GCA_045632485.1. Taxonomy (GTDB): domain Bacteria; phylum Bacillota; class Clostridia; order Oscillospirales; family Acutalibacteraceae; genus SIG575. The sequence goes on along the minus strand of JAZQWT010000047.1, from coordinate 9,886 downwards.
GGGGTATGTATGTTATCTGTTAAGTCCGCTTTTGTCAAACTGAACAACTGTTTCAAGTGCGATTCTGAGACCTGCTTTTATGGTTTTCTCATCAAGGATTTCTGCTGTATCAAGACGTGTGTGATAATATCTTGCAGGAGTGGGATCCATTGAAATAAAGCTTGCTGCAGGTACGCCGATTTGTGAAAATGCTGCGGCATCGGTTGAGCCTAAGTCAATTGTGCCCACATCGATGTTGTCATATCCTGCGTTGTGACCGCTTGACCTGATAAGCTCTGCAACGCGCTTATCGTTTTTAACCGTACCATTCATATCGTTCAGAATTATCTTCATAAAGTCAAAATCGTGGATGGTATCGATTGCTACAAAAACAGTTTCAATGCTTTTATCCGTAAATTCATCTTTATGACGCTTTGCAAAATCCTTTGAACCACGTAAGCCTGATTCTTCGCCGTTTACAAGAGCAATCTGAATCTCGGTGTTTTCAAGGCGGATGTTGTGGTCTTTAAGATATTTTGCAATAGCAAGTGAAATATAGCATCCTGTAAGGTTATCGTTTGCACCTGTAACAGGTTTTTTGAAATTGCAGAAGAAAAGTGCTGCAATCATAAAGGGGATAAGGCAAAGAAGAATAATGCCGAAAACAGAAACAGCAGTATTTCCTCCTTTGAAAACCAAATCAAGGTTTGCGAATCCGTTAGTTGTGATAGCCGTAATTGAACCTGCAATAGCTGCCACAAGAGTAATAACTGCAGAAACAATTACTGTTGCAACTGCAGGTCTTCCGCCGTAGTAAGTGTAAGTCCACTCGAAGGCTGAGTCAGTATGTCCGCAGAGGATGATTCTCTTTTTCACTTCTCCGGAAGATTTAACTTTGCCGATTACGTTTGCAGTATCTTTTTTCTTGAAGAATATATCAAGTGTCTGTTTGTAAAAGAAAAATTCAGTTACAATAAAGAAAAGGACGGCAAGTGAAAGAACGAGTGACACGAGCGGAAGGCCGAAAATAAAAAGAGCAATAGCCACAATCATTGTAACTGCACCGACGCTTACCCAGGACATAAATGCCTTATCGGAACATCTGAATTCTTCTACTGTACATTCGTCACAAACTTCTTCAGTATCCCGTACAAAATATTTGCGGGCTTTTTTGTCGCCTTCACTTCCTACAGCACGTGGACCGCACTCTGAGGTTACTTCCTTGATTTTGTCACAGACATAGGAAGAATATTCTTCAATTTCTGATAAATAGTTGTTTTCATTATCAGTTTTCATCGGTTATCAGACCCTTCTTTATTGTTAAAAGGAAATTTCTTAATATTTCTTAATATTCTACAATAAATGCTTTTGTTAGTCAAGCGGAATATTCAATAATTTTGCGTGAAATATTGTTTTTCTTTGTTACAATAATATTTAATAATATGTTTGACTTTTACATATTTTTTTGATAAAATATAATGGATAATATATATATTGCATAGAGCAAGTGTGTTCTTACACTCTTAAGGAGGAATTATTTTGACAGATGCAAGAACTTTGGCTTACATAAATTTGTATGCTGTGCTTGGTTCTCTTGAAAATCTTTGCGAACTCAGCGAGGAAGCGAGAAACCTTGTTAAAACCACAAAACCTGTTGCAATCGGTTTTGAAGTCAAAGGTGGCCCCAGTGCTACACTTACATTTACTGACGGTAAATGTAAGCTTACTTCAGGCTGCGAAAAATGCAACGTTAAGCTTCCGTTTTCTTCATGCGAGAAATTCAACGGACTTATTGACGGAACAGTAACTCCTATTCCTTCAAAAGGCTTTACTAAAATTTCATTTTTGCTCAAGCAGTTTACACCTCTTACAGATATGCTTTCAAAGTATATGCGTCCCACAGAGGAAGATCTTAAAGATGAAAAATTCTTTGAGCTGAGCACAAATCTTCTTTTCTACACAATTGCAGGTGCAATTGCGCAGATTGGTAACAATGATGAAATCGGCAAATTCAGTGCTCATTATATTCCTGACGGTGTTGTTAAAATTGCTATTACAGGCGGACCTTCTGCTGCAATTGAAGTTAAAGACCATAAGCTTACAACTGTGAAGCAGAATCCTGAAAAATATCGTGCTCTTATGGAATTCGGCTCAATGAAGCTTGCTCACGACCTTTTCGACGGCAAAGTAAATGCTATCGCAAAAGTCGGCGAGGGTGAAATTGTTATGCGCGGTATGATTAATATGATTGATAATATCAACAGAATCCTCGACAGAGTGGCTCTGTATCTTGCATAAGGAGGATTTTTAACTATGGCTTTTAAAATTAATGACTATACAAAAAGTAACGAGCTTTTCAAAAGAGCTACAAAAGTAATCCCCTCAGGTGTTTACGGTCATCTGGGTCCTGCAGAAGGTAACTTCATTCCCGTAAGTGCATGGCCTTTCTTTTCAGAAAGAGCAGAGGGTGCTTACTTCTGGGATGTTGACGGAAATAAATTCATCGACTATATGTGTGCATACGGTCCCAACATTTTAGGTTATAATGACCCTGATGTTGACGCTGCAGCATTTGAACAGGCAAAGCTTGGTAACTGCACAACTTCACCTTCATACAAAATGGTTGAACTTGCAGAACTTCTTGTTGATACTGTTAATTGTGCAGACTGGGCTTTCTTCGCAAAGAACGGTAACGACGCAACTTCATGCGCAGTTCTTACAGCAAGAAACGCAACTCACCGTAAAAAGATTATTTTTGTAAACGGTTTCTATCATGGCGTTTCTGCGTGGACACAGAAAATAGACTATCCCGGTGTTCTTCCCGAGGATGTTGCAAACAACCTTTATGTTGACTGGAACGACATTGCAGGTCTTGAAAAAATTATTGCTGAAAACAAAGGTGAAATCGCAGCATTTATTTCAACACCCTATATGCACGGCAACTATAAAGATAACGAACTTCCTGCAGACGGCTATTGGAAAAAAGTACGCGAAATCTGTACAAGAGAAGGCATCGTTCTTATCGTAGACGACGTTCGCGCAGGCTGGAGACTTGATCTTGCAGGCTCTGACCATTACTATGGCTTTGAAGCAGACCTTATCTGCTTCTGTAAAGCACTTGCAAACGGCTGGAACGTTTCTGCAATCTGCGGTAAAGAATGGCTTAAAGACGCAGTCAGCGGTCTTTCATACACCGGCTCTTACTGGATGAGTGCTGTTCCCTTTGCAGCTGCTATCAGAAACATCAATAAGCTTAAAGAAATTGATGCTCCCAAGCTTTTAAGAGAAAAATCAGTCAAACTTCTTGACGGACTTAAATCAGCAGCAGACAACAACGGCTTCAATCTTGTTGTTTCAGGTGAACCCTCACTCTTCTATTTAAGAATAGCAAACGACGATAGTATGATGATTCATCAGGATTGGGTTGCTGAAATGGTTAAACGCGGAATTTTCATTTCAAGCCATCACAATCACTTTATGAATGCTGCAGTTTCAGACGAAGATATCAAACATACTATTGAAGTTGCAGACGAAGCATTCAAAATTACAAAGAAAATGCACCCCGAAGCATTTTAAAATAAAGGAGGAACTACAATGCCATTATCAAAATCAGAATGGTTGGCTCTCGAAAAGAAAGCCCACGAACTCCGTAACCTCTGTCTTGACACAACTTATTGGGCAGGCAGCGGTCATATCGGCGGCGGTATGAGTGTTATGGATATGATGACTGTTCTTTATCACAAATATCTCAACATCAGAGTTGAAGACCCCAACTGGGAAGACAGAGACCGTTTCATTTTAAGTAAAGGTCATTCAGGTATTGCTTATGCACCTGTACTTGTTGACAAAGGTTTCAACGACCCCGAACAGCTTAAAACTTTCAACCTTTCAAACTCAAAAATGGGTATCCATCTTGACTCAAATAAGGTTGTGGGTGTTGATGCATCAACAGGCTCACTCGGTCACGGCCTTTCAATCGCTCTCGGTACTGCACTTGCAGCAAGAGTTCTCGGCAAAGACTACAAAACATATTGTATCCTCGGCGACGGTGAATGCGACGAAGGCTCAAACTGGGAAGCAGCAATGGCTATTGCTCACTACAATGCAACAAATGTAATTTCTTTTGTTGACCGTAACAAATGTATGATCGACGGCCGTACAGAAGATGTTATGAACCTTGAACCGTTCACAGATAAATGGCGTGCATTCGGCTTCATCGTAAAAGAAGTTGACGGCCACAACTTAAGCGAACTCTGTGATGCAATTGATTTTGCACTTAATGACCCCGAAAAACCCGTTATGATTGTTGCAAACACAATCAAGGGCGAAGGTATCGACTTTATGGCTGACGACTATCATTGGCATTACGGTGCTATTGACGAAGCAAAATACAAACAGGCTAAAGAAAGCCTTGAAAAATACTACCAGAAACGTGTAGCACGTGCAGAAAAGGAGGGTGTATAATATGGCAGGCGGAATTTCATATACAGCTCTTGAATCAACTGAACTCTCAACAGCCGAAATTTACGGCCAGACTCTCGTAGAACTCGGTAAAGAACATCCCGAAATCGTTGGTCTTACTGCTGACCTTGGCGGTTCAACAAAAATCGGTGCATTCGGAAAAGTTTTCCCTGACCGTTTCTTCAATGTTGGTATCGCTGAACAGAATATGTTCGGTATTGCTGCAGGTATGGCAAAGGCAGGTCTTGTACCTTTCCTTTCAACATTCTCTGTTTTTGCATCTCTGAGAAGTGCTGACCAGCTTCACACAGACATCTGTTATCAGAATGTAAATGCAAAAATCATTGCAACACATTCAGGTACATCTTTCGGTCAGGCAGGTTCAACTCACCATGCTATCTGTGACCTTGCAGTTGTTCGTTCGATGCCTAATATCACACTTATCTGTCCTGCAGACGGTGTTGAAACTGCAGAAGCAGTTATGGCGGCTTACGAAAACAAAGGCCCCTACTATATCAGAATCAACCGCGGATTTGACCGTGTTCTCTACGGCAAAGATTACCCCAGAGAATACAAATTCGAGGTAGGTAAGGCAATCGAAGTTAACCCCGGTACAGATATTACTGTTATCGCTTGCGGTTCTTGCGTATTCCAGGCTTATCAGGCTGCAAAATTCCTTGAAAATGCAGACGGACTCAAAGTTCGTGTTCTTGATATGCACACAATCAAACCTATCGATAAGGAAGCAATCCTCAAAGCAGTTATGGATACTCGCCGTATTATCACAGTTGAAGACCATAACGTTATCGGCGGTCTTGGTTCTGCAGTTGCAGAAGTTATGGCTGAAGCGGGTAAAGGCTGTGCATTCACACGTCTTGGTATTCAGGACGAATTTGCACCTATCGGTCTTCACGAAGATATTATGTCAAGCCTTGGTATTGACTGTAACGGTATCATCAATGCTATCCGTGAAGCTATGAATAAAGACTTTGAAGAGGACGACAACTGGGACGACGAAGTTTAATTTTACTCCGTAATCCTACAGAAAGGAATGATTTATTATGGCAAACGAAGTTGTATTGACCAACAAAATATTTCTTAATGCTGTTTTGCCTCTTCTGAAAGTTATCGCAGCTGATGTACCCAATCTCAACAAAAAGTTTGAGGGTATGAATGCAGTTTTTCAGGTAAGTGCACTTGACCCCAACGTTGAGGGCGGAAAAGTGGGCACATATTTTGAAGTTGTTGACGGCGAATGGACAGTTAAAAATGACCAGGTAGCAGAAAACCCCGATGTTGACCTTGAGTTCAAAACTCTTGAAGCAATGAATGGCTTCTTTAAAGGTAAAATCGGCCCTGCAACTTTGCCTAAAATGAAGGGCGCTCTTAAAAATGTAAAAGTTTTTATGGCACTTCTTATGACACTTCTCAAAATGTCATCACTTCTTACAGCAAAAGCAGCACCTGAAAAAGAAGAAGACAAGGTGCTTATGGTAAAATGCTTCTTCTATCTTCTTTCAGCAGGTATCAGCCAGCTTAACAAACAGGGTCACGAAGCTGTTCACGAATGGACAAGTAAGAGCCCTGACAGGGTTTATGCATGGGCAGTTGACGGACATCCTGAAGTTTCTGCATATCTCCGTATCAAGGCAGGTAAATCACGCTCAGGCAGAGGCGTTTATAAAAGAGCAATGCCATTCTTTACAATGCGTTTTGACACTCTCGACAGTGCACTTGGTATTCTTCTTTCAACAGATGATATGCTTGATTCAACAAAGAAAGGCAAACTCATTATGGACGGTGCACCTGAATTCGGTGCACAGATTGGCGAGTATATGCTCACAGTAGCAGCATACGCACAGTAAAAATTTATCCCTGACAAAAATTTTGTCAGGGATTTTCTGTATAACGTATAAACCAAAAATGAGGTGATGTAGCGATGAAATTTTTTAAATCAATTACTGCTGTTTTTCTTGTGGTATATTATCTTGCTGTTTCTGTCAGCGCCGGAAGTAAATCGGCTGAAGAAAATGTAAAATATCAGCAGGAAAGAATGGCGTATCTTGAAAATGAATTCTATAAAGATTATACGCCCTGTGATGAGAGCAAAATTGCCGCATTTGATATAGACGAAGCAATTGAAAACGGTGTTAAATTCAATGAGGTTCAGTTTGTTGCGACTCACAATAGTTATCAGCTTTTGCCCACTGACGAATATAAACAGCTTTTCAATACAGTAAGTGACCTTACTTTCGGACTTCTCAGTGCAGAAAAAACTCAGTTTGAAATGGATAATCTTACAGAGCAGTTTGAGCTTGGTATAAGAAGTGTTGAGGTTGATATTGAAACAGTGGATGACGGAGAAAACGTAAGTTTTATAGTGACCCATGACCCGCTTTGTGATAACACTTCAAGTTGCTATGATTTTGAAAAGGCTCTTGAAGAAATCAGGATGTGGTCAGATAATAATCCGGGTCATCTTCCGATTACTGTTATTATCGAACCGAAGAAAGCAGTTGTTCCTGTTAATAATATGAAAAACTTCACTCTTGAGTATGCTCGTATTTTAGATGAACTTATCAGAGAAAAAATGGGAGATAAACTTCTTACTCCCAAAGATATGATGAGAGATTTTGCGAATTTCAAGGAAATGCGTGAAAATGACGGCTGGCTTACTCTTGAAGAAACTATGGGAAAAGTATTGTTTCTTCTTCACGATACTACAGTTACATCAAAGTATATTTCCTTGGACAAAACAATAAAATCACAGGCGATGTTCCCTATGCTCAGGTATAATGACCGTGATAAAAGTTACGCTTCATTTATTATAGATAATAGTCCTGCTGATGCTCTGAAGCATAAAGAAGAATCGCTTGGAAGATGCAACCTTATTGTAAGAACACGTGCTGATTCTTTCCCTGCATTCAGTGATGAAAAGTATAAAAACGCAGATGAATCCTTGTCGCAGATAATTTCAACAGATTTTCCTGTGAGAAAGTCTCAGGGCAGATATCATGAATATACATTTGATGGCTATATGGTGAAATTACAAAAATAAAAATATTACATAATACATTATTCGTAAATACCGCAGTCTTTTCAAACACAGTGAAGACTGCGGTGCTGTGTTTATTGCATAAACGACAAAAGTTTTCCTCATACTATTGACTTTTTTATTACATTTGTTGTATTATTTTTTTAGAAAATAATGAAAGGGGAATTCTTTATGGATTTTAATGTTTTACTTCGCGACTTTATAGCAGAAATTGACTATTTTCTTTACGATGTAATTGTATGGCTCAGCCAGTTTTTCCCCGGTCTGATGCTGTAAAAGAAAGGAGTGGTTTTAATGAATAAACTTGCTAAAAAAATCATTTCTCTCACTCTTTGCGGTGCTTTGCTTATTCCTGTAGGCTCTGCTGTTTCTGCAGTTGACCCGGTTGAAACAGAGGCAGAACTTGATTATGTAATCACAAGTCCTTATGACGGAGTTGACTGGGATAATTGGAAGCAGTATAAAGCATCTCTCCATTCACACACGGATGCAAGTGACGGCGGACAGTCTATTGAAGAAAGCGTAAAAAGTCATTACGATTTAGGTTTTCAGATTCTTGCAATTACTGACCACGCAGTTATCGGTAAGCAATGGAATGAAGTGCCTGATATGGTACCACTTTACCGTCTTTTCAAGTTTGAAAGAACAGGTATGCGTGACCCTGTTATTCTTACCGATGAAGAAAGAGAACAGATTATAAACGGCACATACGAAAGCGCAGAACGTGATGCTCTTGCTGAGCAGTTAGGATATGATTTAGGCGGTATGATGGAAGTTACAGGCGGATGCGAAGCAAACGGTGCAACACCTATCAATGACTGTCATATAAACACATTCAATACAGAAACTTCACGTGCAAAAATGGGTCTTTACGGCGATTTTGAAACAGTTGTAAAGGATTGCCATAACGATGGCGGATATTGCTTCCTCGACCATACAGGCGAATATGTGGGCAGATGGGTTGAAGACGAATGGCGTGCTTATGAGCCTTTCTATGCAAATAAATTTGCAAATATTTTCCTTAATTACGATTCCTGTGTAGCGTTTGACGTTAACAGCACACGTTATGACTCTGTTATCTGGGATCAGGTTCTCAAACTTACAGTTCCCAAGGGCAGAAATGTTCCCGGTATTGCTTTCTCTGATTCACATCAGAAAGGTGAAGATAATGACTGGGCTTTCACTATGATGCTTATGCCTGAACTGACAATGGAAGCATACGAGGAATGTATGTGGAGCGGTGCATGGTTCAATGTAGGCAGAGTTGACACACTGTATCTTGGTGACGAATTCAACGGTACAGGCAATCTTCCTCCTGCTGTTTCAAGAGTTTATGTAGATAACGAAGAAGATATAATCTCATTTACAGGCAGCGAATTTGATAACGTACAGTGGATTTCAGAGGGTAAAATCATAGCAGAGGGCGAAGGTCTTACTTCTCTTGACCTTGATGAATATAAAGACGAGGTTGGTTGCTATGTTCGTTTCCAAATTACAGGCCCCGGCGGAATTCTTTACTCACAGCCCTTCACAACTATGGCAGAGGGTGTTGAATACGAATCAACAGTTTACAAAACATTCGATACTGCTTTGATTACACGTGCAATCGTAGATGTGCTCGATGCACTTTTCGGTCACACCTTCCTTGTGACTATCATCAGACGTGTACTCTGGAATCACATTTGGTAAGGAGATAGTATTATGGATTTTTTTAATGATATTATAGCTTATATTTTCGGTGAAAACGTTATGGCAGACGGTATGCTGGGACTTGAGGAAGTTTTCCACGCATTATATTACAAAGATGCCCCCATCCTTACAAATATCTATGATGTAATTTATGAGGGCTTCTGGGAGTTTCTTATAGGACTTATTAATTTGTTTATGTGAGTTAAAACAGGGATGTTTCTGCATCAAAAAACAAGATGTGGAGGCATCCTGTTGTTGTTCAGCAATATACATAGCAGGGAGAAAGCATATGTGGAATGAAATTATCAATGAAAATGATTTAAAATCGTTTATGAATAAAATGTGTGGTTTTCACGACAGCTGCATAACGGAAATGCGATATGTAAGTGGTGCGTATGTTGATGAAAAATTATCGATGCATCCGATAAATGATAAAAGAATTTTAAGTGTGATTATCTCGCGGCAATTCAAGGATATGCCTACAATTGAACTGCAGTTTTCAGGTTTGAAATATCTTAAATTATATCCGCTTACAGAAGAATATACTTGTGAAATAGTTGATTCTGCCATGTTCTTTAAAGATGATTGCATTTATTGGTGTGATTGTGGTGATGTAACAGAAAACGATTTCAATGAATATGAAGGTACATTAATTTGTGCAACAAAACTTTGCTGGCGAGCTGTGGAAAACAATTAAAATGA
>JAZQWT010000046.1:0-11366 GCA_045632485.1 Acutalibacteraceae bacterium | reverse complement strand
GATTCCTTATATGCTTGTTATCGGCGATAAAGAAGCAGAAGAAGGTACTGTTTCAGTGCGTAAGAGAGGTCAGGGCGATATCGGCTCAATGACAATCGCTGACTTTGCTTCACTTGCAGTTCAGGAAATCAAGGATAAGGTTATCGGATAATTTTACAAAACAAAAGGCTGATTCGTTGATATGAATCAGCCTTTTTCTATGAAAAGAATATATGACAGTTTATCTGCACAGATAATAAAATAATAACCAAATTAATCACAATTAATGTAGATTATTTGTAAAATATTATTCTTGAAATTTATGGTGCAGAGGAGTATTATTTTGCAGTAACAAAATTGAGAAAAGAAGGCATTTTAAATGAGTACATCCTTGTTGTGTCTGGCAACTGCTTTAATCGGTGGTTTGTTATTATCAAGACTTACCAAAAAACTTAATCTTCCTGCAGTTACAGCTTATCTTGTGGCAGGTATTGTTATCGGTCCGTTTGTGCTCGGACAGTTAGGTGTTTCAGGACTTGGTTTTCAGAGCCTTGAACAGGTTGAAACGATGAATATTATTACTCAGACAGCACTTGGATTTATCGCTTTTACTATCGGTAATGAATTCCGTTTAGGTCAGCTTAAAAAGATGGGTAAGAGTGCTATTACAATCGGTATTCTTCAGGCTGTTATCACAACATTGCTTGTGGATGTTGTATTGATTGTGCTTCACTTATGCTTCCCGGATATTATTACAATTCCCTGTGCAATTACTCTCGGTGCAATTGCATCTGCAACTGCTCCTGCGGCAACACTTATGGTTGTAAGGCAGTATAAGGCTGACGGTCCTCTCACAAGACTTCTTATGCTTGTTGTTGCAATTGACGACGCAGTAGGTTTGGTGCTTTTCAGCGTATCTTTCGGTGTGGCAACTGCTTTGTCGCACGGTCAGGTAAGCGTTCTTGCGGTTGTGGTAGAGCCGATTATTGAAATTATACTTTCACTTCTCCTCGGAAGTCTTATGGGATGGCTTCTCAACTTTGTTGAACAGTTCTTCCATTCAAGAAGTAAACGTATGACAATTTCTGTGGCTTTTGTTCTTCTTACAGTAGGACTTTCTCAGCTTAAATTCCAGGTTGCAGGAGTTCATTGCGGATTCTCACTTCTCCTTGTATGTATGATGACAGGTACAATTTTCTGCAACATCTGTCCCACATCAGAAGAATTGATGGAACGTGTTGATAACTGGGTTATGCCCCTTAACGTTCTGTTCTTTGTGATTTCAGGTGCAGAGCTTGATATGAATGTCCTTGCTCAGCCTGTAACAATTATCGTTGGTGTTATATACATAATTGCACGTTCATTAGGTAAGTATTACGGTTCAGCTGTAAGCTGTAAAATTACACATCAGAGCAAGCCTATAACAGATAATCTTGGTATTACTTTGTTGCCTCAGGCAGGTGTGGCTCTCGGAATGGCATTGACAGCATCTTCTCTTGAAAACGGAGAACTGGTGAGAAATGTTGTTCTTTTCGCAGTGCTTATATATGAGCTTGTTGGTCCTGCACTTACAAAACGTTCACTTCTTAAGGTTGGTGAAATCAGACCTGAAGGCAGTACAAGTGCACGTAGACATAACGAAGACAAAAGCAAATAAATATGTAAACTGATGAAAAACCCTACCATACTGATTATGGTAGGGTTTTGTGATGTTTATTGCTTATTTGTTGCTTACGATATTTCTTATCCATAAACCTTTTTTTACAAGAATGAAGCCTACGATACATTTCACAAACTCAAGCGAGTTGACTGCAAGGTATAGGGGGACTATGGAGATTGTTGTAAATGTTGCAAGGCAATATGCAAAGGGAACTACAAATCCCCATGTGAAAACACTGTCAAAAACAAAGGTGAGTATTGTTCTGCCTCCTGAACGCAGAGTAAAATAACAACAGTGGGCAAAAGAGAAAACAGGCATAAGTCCTGCCACAACGAAAAGAAACTGAGTTGCCATTTCTTTAACGTGATTTTCTGTGTTATAAATATTCGGAATAACAGGGGCAAGAAGTGCCATAACCGAACCCAGAACAAGGCAGATTGCTATTGAAAGCGTAATAATTCTCCAGACAGATGTTTTTGCTTTTTCAATTTTGTCAGCACCCAGATACTGACCTGCTATAATACCTACAGCACTGCCCATTGAAATGAAGACCACATTGAAAAGGTTGTTGATTGTGTTGGAAATATTGACTGCTGCCACAACTTCAAGTCCGCGTACGGAGTAACACCGGAGAAGCACCGCCATGCCTGCCGACCATAGAAATTCATTTACAAGTAAAGGCATTCCTTTTGTGAAAATATCTTTGCAAAGTCTGCCCGGAATATAAAAACTTCTGAAAGCACCTTTAATAAAGGGATAGGATTTTCTTTTTACTATCACTGCAATAACAATAATAAGTGCTTCTGCAAACCTTGACATAACAGTAGCTATTGCGGCACCTGCTACACCCAGCTTCGGGAAACCGAATTTACCGAAGATAAGAAAATAGTTGAAAACAAGGTTGATGAAAATTGCTGCAATACTTGCATACATCGGTAATTTTGTTTCGCCAAGTTCACGTAAAGTGCTTGCATAAACCTGTGACACTGTGAAAGGAAGAAGCCCTGTTACCATAATTTTAAGATACTCAAGAGCATATTTCATTGTGTCTGATACATCCTGAGGGGATGTGCCTTCTGCAAGATATGAGGACACAAGTGCATTGTCAAAAAAAGAGAAAATGACTGTTGCGATTACAAGCATCGCACCGCCAATATATATTTTCATTCGGAAGCAGTGTCTGACACCGTCATCATCCCTTGCACCTGCATATTGAGTGGAAAAAATCCCTGCACCTGCAAGACCACCGAAAATACACAGATTAAACACAAAAATCAGCTGATTTACAATTGCAACGGCTGACATCTGCAATGTTCCCACGTTCCCAACCATAACATTGTCAAGAAGGCTTACCACATTCGTTATGGTGTTTTGTATTATAAGAGGGAGAACTATTGCTATAACACGGCGGTAGAATTTTTTATCGCCTATCAGATTGTTTTTTAATGTACTCATATAATCACCAAGGGAAAGTATAGCAGAAAAGTCGGTTAAGTTCAACTGTATGTTGACACTGATTATAACATTTTATTATGATATATAAAAATATTTCAGAGATGACCTGTTGAGTGCATAATCGGAATATTTACTTGTGTTCAAAGATTAGACATGTAAAATAAAAAGATCATTCTACCAATGGTAGGGTGACTTTTTTTATGTTTTGATATATAATTCTAACAGGAGTATGAGAGGTGATAACTATGAATACATCTGATATAGGAAGATTTATTTCTGAACTCAGAAAAGAAAAAGGTTTAACCCAAAAGAATCTGGCTGAAAAACTGAATGTGACAGACAAGGCTGTTTCAAAATGGGAAACAGGCAGAAGTGCACCTGATATATCTTTGCTTGTTTCTTTGTCGGAAATACTTGATGTTACCGTTATAGAAATCTTAAATGGTGAAAGAATCAAAGAAGAAAGTTTTCCGCTAATGGGCGATGAAGTAGTTATTGAAACAATAAAAAATAATAACAGAAAACACAAATGTTTAATTTTCATTGCTGTAATCGTAATGTTATTGTTGCTTCTGATTTCGGTGTTGTCTTATCCTGCTTATCATTTTTTTACAAGTGTTCCTGCAGATGATGAAAAAGCAATTATAAGCCAATCCAAGCAGTATGACAACAATTTCAATGAATCGGGAGAAAATATGAAAATTGTTAAAACGGTAAAAAAGGGAGATTACTCTTTTTATCTTCTTCAAAGTGATAACAATACATCGATGAGGATTTTTGAAAAGGATAAGATTTTTGATAACAGAATTTCTCTTGTAGGCGGCGGTAAGTGTTCTGAACCTGATGAAATTTCTTTTTACAGCAGCGGTCAGGATAATAATACGATTAACGTGTTTTTCGGATATGATATGACAGCAACAGAATACAATTATATTTACCGTGGTGTCAGATGTACAAAACCGATTAAAGATGAGCTTGTTCTCGATGTGCTGATAGATATTGATGACGTGTTTTCACCTGCAAGTATTATTTATAATGAATAAAAGAACGGTCTGCCTTGTTCCGATAAGACAGACCGTTTTTTTGATTTTTTGTTTTAATTATTTGAGAAGGCTTGCTGCTGCTTCGTCAACAAAGAATGTAACATTTTTGTGTGTCTGAAGAATTGAAGCGGGGCACTGAGGAGTAACTTCACCGTTTACCGCTGCTGCAATAGCCTTTGCTTTTGCTTCGCCTGTTGCAATAAGAACGATTTCTTCTGAACGCATAATGCTGCCGATACCCATTGTCATAGCATATCTGGGCATTGCCTGTTCACCGAAATATTTCTGGTTGCTGTCGATAGTGCTCTGTGTAAGAGTAACTTTGAAAGCTTCGTCTGTAAATTCATCTGCAGGTTCGTTGAAACCGATGTGTCCGTTTGTGCCGATGCCGAGAATCTGAACTTTGATTCCGCCTGCTGCTTTGATTGCTTCTGCGTATCTTGCACTTTCTGCATCGTAATCTTCAGCGTTGCCGTCGAGGAAGTTGATGTTTTCTGCCTGAACGTCAATTTTGTCGAAAAGATTTTCGTGCATAAATGTGTGATAACTGTTTTTATCGTCAACGGGAAGGTCGCAATATTCGTCAAGGTTGAAAGTTTTCATATCCTTGAAAGAAATATTGCCTTTATCAAATTCTTTCACTATGTATTCGTAAGTGGGGACAGGTGATGCACCTGTTGCAAAACCGATTGCACATGAGGGCTCGTCAGCCACTCTCTTGATGATAATTCTGCCTACAGCTTCAGCAATTTCTTCAGCTGTTTTGTAAACCATTACTTTCATTTTTAAAACCTCCGCTTAAACTTATAATTATGAGAAAATTATATCATATTCTTCGAAAAAATTCCATACATTGTAAAAAGTTGTGAAATTTTTTTCAAAAACGCGCAGTAAAGTCCGATTATTAGTACTTTGGCGTGAACAAAAACGAACATTTGTGTTGACAGATTGATTTTTTGCTGATATAATAAAGTCACAAAGAACGAATGTTCGCTTTTGTTCGACAAATTTTTATCTTGAAAGGATGTTTTAATATGTCACTCGGTTTAACTCTTACAATCATTTTCGGAATAGTTTTTTCAATTACTCTTTTTGTCGGTTTTCTCTATGAAAAAGAACTTGCAGAATTTGAAAGGATTTTAGTTAAGTATATCAGACTTAAAATCCAGGCAAAAAAAGCAGGTATGAGCGTGGAAGAATATGCTGAAATGAAAAAGATGAAAAAAGCAAGCAAAACTGTAAAAGCAGAGAAACCCTCAAACATCATTTACCTTGATAATTGGGTAGCGTAAAATAATAAGAAAAAAACAAACCCCGCAGGACTTGTGTGAAGTCTTGCGGGGTTGTGCATATTTTAAAGTTTAAAATCTTCAAAGGTATATTCAGGAAGTGACGGCATCATTTTCGGAACGCGGCGCAGAGGGTCGTATTTGAATTTACGGCATTTGTAGTCAGGACTCAATACACCTTTTTTGGGGCAGAGAATCATATCGCTGTCTGCGGCTTTTTTTCCATACATACATATGGCACAACAAAAATCCTCTTTAGTAATAGTCATCTGTTTTCTGTCCATAACTGCTCACTCCTTTACTTTATTTTATCACATTTCTTTGGCAGTATCAAGGTCTAAAATAAAAATTACACACATAAGTGCAAGTCCTGCCGCAGCGGGGGCACTTACTGCAAATGTTTTCATCATGGCTTCTGTGCCTGTGGAAAAAACAGAAACTTCACAAGGAAAAATCTGAAACAGGCCGTAGCAGATTATACTTGAGAGCATACTGTGGAGGACTCTTGAGCAAAAATAATATTTTGCTTTCAGACCTATTTTAAGTATATAGGGAAATACCTGACAATGTATACACATACCGCACCAGCCAAGGACGGCACAGATAATAACGGGGCTTTCTTTTTCTGCAAGTGCACAGCAGCCGGATGTCACTTCAAGAAAGGCTTTTAAAAAAATGGCAGAAGCTTCACTTTTGGTGTTTGAAGAAATGATATTCAGAAAGCAAGAAAAAAGAATTATCCATCCACATATGATAAACATTGATTTTGAACCGTTATATACGGAGCAAACAAGTGCTTTTGAAAGGGGCAAAGCTTTATTTTCTGAAAATTGCGGTGATGAGTCTGAATTAAGAATATAACGGCTGAAAAATGCAATCATCAACGAAGATAAAGATAGCGAAACAAAAATTATAACTCCTGCCTTGGCAGAAGACAGTAAAGATGTTCCCACAGCTCCTATTACAAAAGCAGGACCTGCATTTACAGAGCTTAAGGCAATTCGTTTTGCTTCATTGCGGCAGATTTTATTTTTTGAATACAGCTCTGCTGCCATTGAACAGCCTACCGGAAAACCTGCGAAAAGTGAAAAGAAAACGGTACAGCCCGCCTTTCCAGAAAGTCTGAAAATTTTATTGAAAAAAAGGTCTGTTTTTTTACCGAGAAAATCAAGTGCACCGCTTGACTGAACAAAAGAAGAAAGCACGAGAAAGGGAAAAAGTGAAGGAACTACAGTTTGTGCGGAGAGTTCAATTCCTCTGATTACGCCTTGTGAACACAACATCGGAAAGCGTAGAAGTATGAGTGAAAAAAAGGCAGAAATAATAATTGCAAATACTGTTTTAATGTTCTGATTTATATTGATTTTTTTCAAGTTAATCACCTTTACAATATATGTTCATTATGTAATTTTTAATAACATAAAAACATAATATTCAGAGAAAGGGATTGATTTTATGGCAGAAAAAAGGCAAAACAAAACAAACATACAGGAAAGACTCAGTGAGGAATTGGGCATTCCGAAAACCATTGTTCAGGGGTTTAATCACATAGAGCTTTTCGGAAACCGTGAGGCAATAATCAATGGTTGTGCGGGAATTCTTGAATACAGTGATGAAAAGATAAAAATAAATATGGGTAAGAATACAATTCAGTTTACAGGCAGTGATTTATGCATAAAAGAATATGGAATGTCTCAGGCAAAAATTTCCGGTATGATTCTGACTGTGGAATTCGGGTGATATAAAATGATTTTTGAAAAAATTCAGAAGCAGCTTTGCGGTTATGTTGAATTCAGGGCGATAGGCGGTTTCCCTGAAAGATTTATAAATCTTTGCTCTAAAAATAATATAAATATTTCAGAAGTGAGGATGTATAAGCAGGGGATATACGGTATATGTGATATAGCTTCCTACAGAAAAATCAGACCTGTTTCAAGAAAATCGGGAATGAAAGTGAATATTATAAAACGCCACGGTCTGCCTTTCCTGCTCTACAAAAACAGAAAAAGAACAGGTATTGCCGTGGGTTTTGTGCTTTTTACGGTAATTACAATGCTTTTATCAGGAAGAATATGGACTGTGGAAGTAAACGGAAATGAAAAAATTCCGGATGAAATAATTCTTGAATCATATGAGAATTTAGGAATAAAACCCGGGATAAAAAAGGGTTCTGTTAATTCAAAAGAAATTTCGCTGAAAGCTCTTACGGAAATTGATAGTCTTATGTGGAATGCAGTTAATATTGACGGATGTTGCATTACCGTTGAAGTAAAAGAACGGCTTGAAAAAATTATAAAGGATGAAGACGAAACTCCTTGTAATATTGTAGCTTCATTTCCCGGGCAGATAATACGTGTTGAAAATTTTTCAGGCACACAAATTATAGAATCGGGAAGTGCTGTTGAAAAAGGCGATGTGATTATAAGCGGTGCGGTTATTAACAGAGATGAATCGGTGGATTTTTATAAGGCCGAAGCAAATGTTCTGGCCAGAACAAAAAGAACAGTTGAAAAAAGAGAAAACAGCGTCAGACAGATGAGGGTTTACAAAAAAGTAAAAAATAATTGTTTTCTGAGTTTTTTTACTGCAGAAATACCGTTATGGTTTTTAAAATCAAAAGGGGATAATTGCGATTTTTACCGCGATGAAAATTTTTTATCTTCATCAGATGTTAAATTGCCTCTCGGTATTATAACTGAACGCAGAGCTTTTTTTGATGAGGAGAAAATCCGTCTTAAAGAATCTGCTGTAAGACTTATCTGTATCGAAAAATATTTCAGAGAGGTTGATGAGGATTTTAATGAAAGAGAAATAGAAAACAGTAAGACGGAAATAACGCAGAATAAAAATTTTTGCATTGTGAAAACTGATTTCATATGTGTTGAGAATATAGCTGAAAGCAAGAATATGGATATAAGCTTTGAAGAAGATTTTTTCTGATACATATTGAATAAAAAAGTTGAAAATTTTCAGAAAAAATTTACAAAAAATAATGACAAAGAAAAAAGTAAATGATATAATAATTATAATTATAAGTATGTCGTGTGCAAAACGGCATTGGAGGTAAAAATTTGTACGAGCAGATAATTAATGTTGACAGAATGGAGCAGGCAGTAAGCCTGTTCGGAAGTTTTGATGAAAATATTAAAATGATAGAAAACGAATTCAGCGTATCTGTAATAAGTCGCGGAAGCGAACTGAAGGTTACAGGTGATGCAGAAAACGTTTCACGTGCCTCAAAGGCAATAAACGGTTTACTTACTCTTATCAATAAGGGCGAAACGTTATCGGAACAGAATGTAAGATACGTCATTTCTCTTGTTGGTGAGGGGGCAGAGGACAAGCTTGAAAGTATGTCTTCTGACTGTATCTGTATTTCTGCAAAAGGCAAACCTATAAAACCGAAGACTCTGGGACAGAAGAGATACACTCAGGCAATTAAAGATAATACAATTGTTTTCGGAGTTGGCCCTGCAGGTACCGGTAAAACATATCTTGCTGTTGCAATGGCGGTTACCGCTTTCAGACAGAAACAGGTAAACAGAATTATTCTGACACGTCCTGCTGTTGAAGCAGGTGAAAAGTTAGGCTTCCTGCCGGGTGATTTACAACAGAAGGTTGACCCTTACCTGAGACCTCTGTATGATGCACTTTTTGATATGCTTGGTGCGGAAAGCTTTCAGAAATGTCAGGAAAGAGGAAGCATTGAAGTAGCACCTCTTGCATATATGCGAGGAAGAACACTTGACGACAGTTTTATCATTCTTGACGAAGCACAGAATACCACACGTGAACAGATGAAAATGTTTCTGACACGTCTCGGTTTTAATTCAAAAATGGTAATTACAGGTGACGTAACACAGGTAGACCTGCCTGATGGCAAAAAATCAGGCCTTGTGGAAGTAATCAAAATTCTCAAAAACATTGATGATATAGATACTGTCCGCTTCAGCGAAAAAGACGTTGTAAGGCACAAGCTTGTACAGGACATTGTAAGAGCATATGAAAAAAATGAACAACGTAACAAACAGGAAGGGTGGAAAAAATGAAGGAAAGAGGAAAGGTAAAAGTTATTATCAGCAACGACCAGAAGGTGCATAAAATTCCTACAGGAATTCATCTTCTTGTAAGGCAGTGTTGCATTGCCGTGCTTACGATGGAAAATTTGCTTTCTCCTGCAGAAATCAGTGTAAGATTTGTTGATAACGAAGAAATTCATAAACTTAACAAACAATACAGAGATGTTGATCGTCCTACAGATGTGCTTTCTTTCCCGCTGGGAATTGACGGAGTTTATGATATAAATAATGATACAGGTGCACAGATGCTCGGTGATATTGTAATTTCTCTTGAAAAGGCATTGGAGCAGGCTGAAGCTTACGGCCATTCCTTAAGAAGAGAAGTTGCTTTCCTCACAGTTCACTCAATGCTTCATCTTTTAGGATATGACCATGAAAACGGCGGAATTGAAGCCGTACATATGAGAGAAAAAGAAGAAACCGTTTTAACTCAGTTGGGTCTCAGAAGAAACGGCAGTTACTATATGGGTGATGAGTAAGAAAAATGAAAGGTTTACTTAAAAGTTTTGTTTATGCAGGCAGAGGGATTTTCTGGTGCCTGAAAAACGAGAGAAATATGAGGGCCCATTTTTCCCTTTGTGTTTATATGTACGCTTATCTTCTGTGCTACGATTTCTTTACACTTTCAAAAACAGAGTGGGCAATAATTTTACTTGTTAATGCCCTTGTTTTCAGTCTTGAAATTGTAAATACCGCAGTTGAAAAGGCTGTTGATATGGTAACAAAAGAAAACAATCCTCTTGCGAAAATTTCAAAAGATGCAGCAGCAGGTGCTGTTCTTGTAAGTGCAGTTTTTGCAGTGATTATCGGCATTGTTATTCTTTATCAGCCTCAGGCGTTCAGTGCGATGTTTCAGTTTTACAAAGAGCATATTTATCTGCTCGTTGTGCTTGCCCTTAGTCTTATTCTTACTTTTATGTTTATATTAAAAGGAATACCAACTAAAAAATAAAATTCAGCCGTATTTATTACGGCTTTTTTCGAGGTAAAAATTTATGAATACAAAAACAGCTTTTATTGCTATAGTGGGATGTCCCAATGTGGGTAAATCTTCAATTCTCAACAAAATGTTGGGGCAGAAAATTGCCATTGTTTCAAACAAACCGCAGACTACAAGAACAAAAATTGTAGGCGTTCTTACTCAGGACGAAACACAGCTTGTGTTTACAGATACTCCCGGTTTTCACCGTCCTCACAATAAATTAGGTGAGAAAATGGTAAAAGCAGTCAGTGACAGTATTTCAGGCGTTGATGCATGTCTTTTTGTTGTTGAGCCTAAAGGTGATCTGCGTCCTGCAGAACTTGAACTTATTGAAAAATTCAAGAAAGAAAAAATGCCTGTGATTCTTGCAATCAACAAGGTTGATACCCTTGCTGACAAAACTGAACTTATGTCAAGAATTATGGAATTGTCACAGCTTTATAATTTTGAATCAGTTGTGCCCGTTTCTGCACAGAACGGTGCAAATATAAAAGAACTTATTGATGAACTCAAAGGTCTTGCTTTTGAGTCAATTCACTTTTTCCCTGATGATACTCTTACTGACCAGCCTGAAAGAGTTATTGCAGCAGAAATTATAAGAGAAAAAATTCTCCGCAGAATGAATAAAGAGGTGCCGCACGGTATTGCGGTAAGCGTTGAAAAGATGCGTGAAAGACCGGGTACTGATTTGCTTGATATCGAGGCTATTATTTATTGCGAAAAAGATTCCCATAAGGGTATGGTTATCGGTAAAAAAGGCGAAACCCTTAAAACTATTTCAACACGTGCGCGTGAAGATATGGAAAAATTCTTTGAATGCAGAATCAATCTCCAGTGCTGGGTAAAGGTTAAAGAAGACTGGAGAAACAGAGAAGGGTT